>NZ_JBFOCN010000062.1:0-61989 GCF_040907815.1 Aeromonas sp. s6 | reverse complement strand
GCCCCAGGCCATCGAGACCCAGGGCGGTGAAGATATCAAAGACCCGTTTTCCGGTAAATCGCAATGCGGCTCCGCTTAAGTGAACAGCATTGCCGGCAACTGCCGGGCGTTTTTCTTTGTGCAGAAGGGCGACGTACCCCTCATTACATGGCGGCGGCGCGCGCCTGATTCAGCCAGTCGTTCACCAGCGCCTCGTGGCCCTTGAGCCAGGCGTCGGCATGACGCTCCACGTCCGCCGGCTTGTTCTGCCCCTTGTTCATCAGGCCGTTCTGCACGTTGATGTCATTGAGCGGCAGCTTGACGATGGAGAAGAGCTTGGCGGCGGCCGGATTGGCTTCGGCAAACCGCTTGTTGGCAACAATGTGCATGGTGTTCACCGCAAAGCCGTAGTTCTTGCCGTTCGGCAAACGGGTCTTGGCCGCATCCGGGGCATCGGCGGGGACTTCCAGCCACACCACATCCTTGCCCGGCACCAGTTCGCTGCTGAGCCAGTAGGGGGTCCAGGTGTAATAGAGCACCGGCTTGCCGGCCTGGTAGCGAGCCAGGGTATCGGCGATCAGCGCCGCGTAGTTGCCCTGCTTGTGGGCCACCGTGGGGGTCAGACCAAAGGCGTCGAGGTGATGGTTGATTGCCCCCTCGCAGCCCCAGCCGGGGTTGCAACCGATGAGGTCGGCCTTGCCGTCGCCATCCCCGTCAAACAGCGCCGCCACCTCGGGATCCTTGAGCTGGCCCAGGTTGGTGATGCCGTATTGGGTCGCGGTCTTCTTGTCGATGAGGTACCCCTGGGCGGCACCGGCCACATAGGTGCCCTCACGGAAGAACACCTTGTCGCCCCCCGCCTGCTCGTACTTGTTGTCCTGCAGCGGCACCCAGTTGAACGCGAGGAAGGTACCGTCTCCCTGGGCCACCGAGGCATAAGCCACGTTGTAGTCCACCTCCTGGGCGGGCTGGACATCGTAACCCAGACGCCCCATCAGCTTGCTCACCAGCAGGCTCTGGAAGGCCTCTTCCGGCAAGGAGCTCTGCAAGGGCTGAACGCGAACCCCCTCCCCCGGCAACTCGGCGCTGGCCATGGCGAGCGGGCTCAGCAGTTGGGCACTCAGCAGCAATGTGCCCAGGGTCAATCCTTTGGTGGTCTGTCTCATGCATTTACTCCTTTGTAATCGATTTTCTTGTCACGACCGGTCAGACGCAGCAGCAGGGCGGCGGGGCCGTGCTGATACCAGCGGCCGGTACGGGTGCGATCCGGTTGCCCCATCGCCTGGGTGAGGCGGTCGAGCACGATGGCCAGCAGCACGATGCCGAGGCCGCCGATGGAGGCGAGCCCCATGTCGAGCCGGCCGATGCCGCGCAGCACCATCTGGCCGAGGCCCCCCACCGCGATCATGGAGGCGATCACCACCATGGAGAGCGCCAGCATCAGGGTCTGGTTGACCCCGGCCATGATGGTGGGCATGGCGAGCGGCAGCTGTACCTTGAACAGCAACTGGGAGGGGCTGGCACCGAACGAGTGGGCAGCCTCCACCAGATCCGTGGGCACCTGGCGAATACCCAGCATGGTGAGCCGGATCATGGGCGGCAGCGCGAAGATGACGGTCACCACCACCCCGGGTACGTTGCCGATGCCAAACAGCATCACGATGGGGATGAGGTAGACGAACGCCGGGGTGGTCTGCATGGCATCCAGCAGCGGCCGGGTCCAGGTGGAGAGCCGCTCGCTGCGGGCCAGCAGGATGCCGGTGGGCAACCCCAGCAGCACACAGAAGAACAGCGAGGTCAGCACCAGGGACAGGGTCACCATGGCATCGGACCAGGCCCCGATGAGCCCGATCCCCACAAGAGATACGAGCGTGCCGAGCGCCATGCGGCCGTTCACCAGTTGCCAGGCAAGCAGGGCCAGGAGCCCCATCATCAGGGTGGAGGGCACCGTCTGCAGCAGATGGGTCATGGCGTTCAGGGTCAGCTCCACCGGTGCGCGGATCAGCTGGAACAGCGGCCGCAGGTTCTCCACCAGCCAGCCGATGCCCCCTTCCACCCAGGTATCCAGCGGCACCAGCACCTGCTGGAAAGGATCCAGCCAGTCGATGGCTGTTGTGGTGTCGGCGGCTTCGATCTGGTTCTGCCAGTCGGTGGCCTGGGTGTCGGTACTGCCCCAGGGATCGGACACCTCGGTGGACGCAGGCGCGCTCCAGGGGTCTGCCGCCACCTCATCGGCCCGCAGGGAAGGGCTCGCCAGCAGCACCAGGGCCAGCAGCCCGCTCAGCAAGAAATGGGGATTCATCAGCTTCATGCCGGGGTACTCCTGTCCAGGGTGTTGAGCAGATTGGCCTTGGAGATGAGGCCGAGGTAAGTGCCATCCTCCTCGACCACGGGCACCTGACAGGGGGCGGCCGCCACCTGGCTGATCAGTTCATTGAGGGCGGTGTCCGCCAGGATGGGCTGGATGTCCGCCAGCAACGCCTGCTCCAGGCTGCCTTTGGCCCTGACCGCCTGACCGAGCGACTCCACCGAGACGACCCCGAGGAAGCGGCGGCTGCGATCCACCACGTACCCGAACTCCCGCTCAAGCTCCTTGAGCTGGCGCAGGGCGTTGCCCGGCCCGTCGGTGGTGTGTTTCTTGATGAGGGGCACCTGCTTGCGGCTGGCCACGTCGCGGGCGCTGAACACATGGGCCAGATCCACCCCGCGAAAGAAGGCGCGCACATAGTCGTTGGCGGGCTGGTTCAGGATCTCGTCCGGGGTGCCCACTTGCACCAGCTGGCCATCCTGCATGATGGCGATGCGATCGCCGATGCGCATTGCCTCGTCCAGATCGTGAGAGATGAAGACGATGGTGCGCTGCTGGCTGGCCTGCAGCTTGAGCAGCTCATCCTGCATTTCGGTGCGGATCAGGGGATCCAGCGCGGAGAAAGCTTCGTCCATCAGCAGGATGTCGGGGTCATTGGCAAGGGCCCGGGCCAGCCCGACCCGCTGCTTCATGCCGCCGGAGAGGGCATCCGGATAAGCCTCTATCCACTGTCCCAGCCCCACCTGATGGAGCGCCTGACGGGCGCTCTGCTGGCGCTTCGCCAGTGGCACTCCGGCCAGCTCCAGCCCGAAGGCGGTATTTTCCAGCACACTCAGGTGCGGCATCAGGGCGAAAGACTGGAATACCATGCTGATCTTCTTGCGGCGCACTTGGCGCAGTTCGCGCTCCGAGATGGCGGCGATGTCCTCGCCATCGATCAGCACCTGGCCGCGGGTTGGCTCGATCAGCCGGTTGAAAAGCCGCACCAGGGTGGACTTGCCCGAACCGGAGAGGCCCATCACCACGAAGATCTCCCCTTCGTTGATGGCCAGATTGACATCCTGGACCCCCAGGGTCTGTCCGGTCTTTTTCAGGATACTGGCGCGATCATGCCCTTTCGCCAGCAATTTGAACGCTTTATCCGGCTGATCGCCGAAGATTTTGTAGAGGGATTTGACCTCGAGTTTGACTGTCATATTGTCCTTTTTTCTTGGCCGACGCCTTGCCTGGCAAACCGTCGAACGTGAGCCAATTACTTTTAACACTAAGCAATTTCACACCCAAACAAAAGAACCAATTGAAGCCAGCCTGGAAAGGTTAAATTTAAGCCATTGATTTTTATTGGTTATTTTTATTCATAAAAATCCATTAAATCACGATAAAAACACCTATAACAGACAGGGTCGCCACAGTATCGATGCACTTTCAGCACATTTTATTAATAATTAAAGGGCGTTATCAGCAGGCGAAAAGAGAGGGCGGGGACGACGGCGCCCATCGGGACGATGAATGGCTTATTCATTACATAACTAATAATTTTAATGTCACGCATTCCGGATATTGCTTCAGGCACCTTCAACCATGCCGGTTCAGCCCCCTTCTCTTTGCAGCAACAGGGCACAAAAAAGCCCCCGGCTGTCGCAAGGGGCTCTTCATGGCATCAGAGGGCTCAGCGCCGCTGCCAGGTCTCGAAACAGTAGGGATGGGGGTTCTTCTCGTCGGGGTGATGGGACTCGCGCTCGATGCACGACCAGTCGTTCTCATCGAAGGCCGGGAAGCGGGTATCCCCTTCCACCGCCAGATCGATACGGGTCAGATAGAGCCTGTCGGCCCGTGGCAGCAGCTGGCCGTAGAGATGACCGCCCCCGATCACCATCAGCTCCGCGACGTCACTATCCGCCAGCAGGGCCAGTGCGGCCTCCACCGAGTCGATAACCTCCACGCCGTCGGCCCGGTAGTCGGGGTTGCGGCTGATCACCAGATTGCGGCGCCCGGGCAGCGGTCGTCCGATGGATTCAAAGGTCTTGCGCCCCATCAGCACCGGCTTGCCCAGGGTGACCCGCTTGAAGTGGGCCAGATCCGCCGGCAGGTGCCAGGGCATCTGGTTGTCCAGCCCTATCACCCGATCATGGGCCATGGCGGCAATCATGGAAATCATCATGGGGTCAACCTCTCGCACCGTCGTCAGATAATGGGGCGGTTACGGTACACGACCAGAGAGGGGATCGCCAAACCGAAACTCAGGGCCCCCACGATAAACAGCGCCTTGAGGCCGTTCTCCACCGCGCTCTGAAGCAGCTCCATGGTCACCCCGGAGATATTGAGCTCCACAATGGCGATCATGGTCTTGAACGCATAGCTGCCCGGGATCATGGGAATGATGGAGGCGACGCTGAACACCGGGCGCGGTGCCAGCAGGCGGCGCGACCAGTAGACACAGACAAAGCCGACCGTGGTCGCCGCTGCCAGAGTGGCCCACTCGATGGGCATGCCGTAGTGGATGAGCAGGGTACGCAGGCTGTGGGCCAAGGCGCCCCCCATGGCGCAATATTTGAGCATCCGTGGCGGCACGTTGAACAGCATGGCAAAGCCCACCGCCGGAATGGCCGACCAGAAGGCATCCTTGCCCAGCAGCCAGAGCAGTTCCATCATACCTTCCACCCCCAGATACCGGTCACCGACATGGCGAGCATGATCCCGATATGGTTCCACGCGCTGATGGATAGCCGGTTTGCCCCGATCAACAGGGTCGATACAACGTCAAAGATCTTCATACTTTCCACCCCCAGATACCAGTCACCGACATGGCGAGAATGATCCCTATGGCTGCGCTGATGGTCAGCAGTGTCGCCGTGCCCCAGCGGGCCAGCCCCATGTTGAAGTAACCCTTCACCATGTCGGAGACCGCATTGATGAGCGGGAACCCCGGCACCAGCAGCAACACGCTGGCGGCCATGGCGAGATAGGGTTGTTCGCCCCAGCCGAAGAAGGTGGCGCTGGAGGCGAGCAGGGTGGCGATGAAACCGGTGGCGGCAAAGTTGATGAGGGGACTGTGGTGATGGCGGGCAATGAGCTGGCGCACCCGCATGGCGACCGAGGCCGAGCAGCAGGTCACCAGGAAGATGGGCCAGTCACCGCCAAACAGCAGGCTGAAGGCACCGCAGGAGAGCCCCACCATGGGTACCACCAGCCAGGGGTGATAGTGGAACGGCGTGATGGCCTCGAGGCGCTGACGTACCTCGCGCGCGCCGATAAGCGACTTCTCCGTCATGATGCAGATGCGCTGGATTTCGCACACCACCTGCATGTTGATGCCGTGCTCCCGCACCCGGCGGGTGGTGGTGACGCAACTGCCCTGGTAGAGACTGGTGAGGACGATGGCGCTGGAAGAGATGGCCATCTCGACGCTCTCCAGCCCGAGCGCCATGCCGAGCCGGACCGTGGTCTGCTCGATGATGCGGCTCTCCGCCCCAAACTGGGCCAGCATCTGGCCCGCCTTGACGATGATCCGGGTGATCTCCGTCTGCTGCTCTCGCGACAGCACCCTTCCTGGTGTGATACTTCTCATGATCCCTTTGAGTCATAGCAAGATGAAATGTGTCTGGATATTACCCCAAAATAAATACACCTTCATCCATCTCTATCGGACTGCGGGCACTGGTCACTATTATTCAGCCGCCCGGGGAATATTTGCAGCAAATAAAAAACAATTCACCCAACTTGCTTAACAACTTGTTTGAGAAGGGGTGAAACAAATTAATAAAATCCCTGTTTTTTTATATCTTGAACAGGGCCGTGAATTATTTCCGTTTCAGATAACTGGAAAACGCTATCACATTATCCGGCAGCGGGGGCTCTGCCATTTCCTGACAAGATTCGTTCTGCAGATCCAGAATGTGCTGGCGCATGGCGTAGACGGAGTCATGCATCATGTTGGCTATCCGGATGCAGCTGTCGAGGTTGTTTCTTGCCAGGCGGCGCTGGCAGTCGATGCGAAATTGCAGACCTCGCAACCGACGTTGCCGCTCTGGTCCCACCTGGGCGATCAGGGTCTCTATCTGCTGGTGCAGCAGCGCGTCGAGTCGCTCCGGCTCGGCCAGCGCCCAGTACTTCAGGGTATCGAAATCAGGCAGCTCCATATACCCTCCTGGCCGGACCTCGCCCATGGAATGGAACGACGCCGGGCACATCACTATTTCACTGTCCCTAGGGAAGGTTATATAGGATGGTGGCGATTTTGGGCCATTCACCGCCGAGCCACAGGAGTCCGGTTTTTGGCACGGATTGCGCATTGTTGGCGGAAAAAATCATTTATTCCTTATGATTCATGAAATTAACCGAATCCGGCCTGCGTCAGTTTTTTTATAAAATTTCAGCACCATTTTTATCGGCCTTATGCCTTATTAAGGGACTTTCCTCAAAATTGTTTTTCATTCGACTCTCTCCCTGGCTCGACGCCCTCCCCTTGCCTCATCCTGCGGTTTAACATATCTCACTGATTATGTTATTTTATTTACCACTTTATTGCGGCAACCAAGGGCAGACCATGAGCAAGGCAAGAATCGGTATCGTCACCGTCAGCGATCGCGCCAGTGCAGGCATCTACGAAGATCTCTCCGGCAAGGCCATCATCGACACCCTGAACGCCTACCTGACCTCGGAATGGGAGCCCGTCTATCAGGTGATCCCCGACGAGCAGGATCAGATTGAGGCGACCCTGGTTCGGCTGGTGGACGATGAGCAGTGCTGCCTTGTCGTTACCACGGGAGGCACCGGGCCGGCCAGGCGGGATGTGACCCCGGAGGCCACCGAGGCGGTGTGCGATCGCATGATGCCGGGCTTTGGCGAGCTGATGCGGGCCGAGTCCCTCAAGTTCGTGCCGACCGCCATCCTGTCGCGCCAGACCGCCGGCCTGCGCGGCAGCTCGCTCATCGTCAACCTGCCGGGCAAGCCCAAATCGATCCGCGAGTGCCTGGATGCGGTCTTCCCTGCCATTCCCTACTGCATCGACCTGATGGAAGGGCCCTATCTCGAGTGCGACGAGGCCATCATCAAACCGTTCCGCCCGAAGAAATAAGCACTGGGCGGGGATTTCCCCCGCCCTTTGCTCATTTGCGCCCGTACACCTTGACCCCCGCCCTGCTCCCTTCCGAATTGCCGTACACCTCGATGCGCTTGATGCAGAGTCGGCTGCCGAGGGATTGCCACCCCGACTCCTGATCCTCTTTCAACACCTTGTCGAAATAGAGGGTCTTGCTGCGATCGTTGCCGTAGAACACCTTGACCCGCTCCAGGGTCAACTCCCGCCCTGCCTTGACCATGATGGATTTGGTCGATCGGCAGGCGAGCATGGGAATGATGGCGGGATGATCGCCGACCCCGAGCAGAATGGTCTGCCCCAAGCGGATATCCTCGTCGGCCATGGCGGGGGGAACAGCAGCCCCCAGCAGCGCCATGGGTACGCAGATGCGCAACGCGCGGGCAAGAGTGGACAAGGAGTAAAGGGAAAACAGCGCTGACATGATGCCTCCTGAAAAAAGGAGTCATGATAAGGGCCCGATGCCAGACCCAAGCTGTACTGGCCCTGTACCAGGGGCCATGGCAATGGCCGGAGGCCGTGTGGGTAACGGGGGCCTGGGCCCCCGTTACCCCTGCCGGACGCGCTAGCTGCCCCACATGGCCGACAGCCGCGACTCCATGGCCTCTTCCTGCTCATCCGGCAGCTCGGTGAAAAAGTCGAGCCCGGTCTGCTCCTCCACCTCATCCACCGTCACCACATAGTCCGCCAGCCGACTGGCCGAGACGTTCTCTTGCGGCAGGATGAAGGCGATGGCCCGCTTGCCCGCCAGATCCATCACCACCCTGTAGTAGGCGTGGGGCACGGTCACGCCGTTGCCGATGGCGCCATCGGAGTGGGTGAAGATGGGGCCGGTGATCACCTGCACGCTCTTGTAGGTGATGGCCCACTGCCGGGTCTTCTCCTCCAGGATGCGCCAGGCCCCCTGGTTGAGCGCCGGCAGTTGCGGGGTCATGTTGGTCAGCAGGAAGCTCTGCTTCATGGTGTTGGCGGTGGAGCGCATGTCCGCCGCCGGCGCCTGGTGGCCGCGGTCATAGCCCGAGCCCTTGTAGTCCGACAGGGTGGCGCGAAACTGCACCGGCACCTCCTTGTCCTCGGCGAAGGCATCCTTGCGCGGCACCTGGCCCTGGGCGCTGGCGGCCGTCATCCGGTAAGAGACCCAGTCAGAGACCTTGGTGTCGTAGTTGTACCCGGCGGCATAGCCCTCCCGGCACAACAGCTGACTGGATTGACCGGGTACCCCCAGGGTGACGTGCTCCCCGCACTGGAATCCCGCCGCCAGGCTCGGGAAGGTGGTGAGAGTGAATCCGATAGCCAGAACTAATTTATTGATATTATTCATTATTATGCCACTCCTTGTGTTAGGCGGAGTGATTTGACACCAGGTCGGATGAGTAAGGCAATCGCACAAATAGCGAGCAATCCGGAAATGTGAAGAGGACGGCAAAACCGCAAACAAGGCGCCGCCAACCGGGGGATTGTCATCCCGCCGTCACTGTGCTGAGGGGGGAATTTCTCCAGCACTATCAGAGAGATAAGGGGTCAACACCGAGGCACTCTGTCAGCGCAGCGCCCGGCTCCCGCCACGCACGCCCCTGGCCGGGTCAGGGAATATCGAAAAAATCCCAACGAAATAAGGGATCCTCAAGCCCGATAATTAGTCCGCGCTTGTTTGCTCGAGATCAAACGAAGCCATGAAAAGCCCTCTAGAATCAGCCCGTCATCTATTTGGGGCGCCATGAAAGGGGGCCGTTCATGGCGAAAATGCCCGCAGGATTTCTCCTCCATGAATAAGCGGGCCCCGTTGCCGGAATACATCATGGCGCCGCCTCATGCCACGCTGCAAATAACGATGACGACAGACCTTTCATAACAATTAATCCGGTCTGGCACCGCGTACCCTGCGTTTCCAACGATGCCATTGATGAGGCCTTCCTGCCGGAAGGCCAGGAATGGTCGTGCTTTTCAATCAGGATAAGGATGCATGATGAAAAAGTCCCTGCTGGCTGGCGCCCTGCTGCTCTGCCCTGCCGCCTTTGCCGCCACCACACACTGGGAATACAGCGGCGAGGCCGGCCCGGCGAAATGGGCCAGCCTGACCCCGGAATATGGCCAGTGTGCCGGCAGCAACCAGTCGCCGGTCAACCTCTCGGGTCTGGTGAAGGCCGATCTGGCCCCCCTGCAGTTCCACTATCAGGCGGGTGGCAAGACGCTGGTCAACAACGGCCACACGGTGCAGGTCAACTATGCCCCCGGCAGCACCCTTGAGCTCGACGGCATGCACTTCGAGCTCAAGCAGTTCCACTTCCACGCCCCCAGCGAAAACCTCATCGAAGGCAGGTCCTACCCCCTGGAGGGTCACCTGGTCCATGCCAATGACAAGGGGGAGCTGGCGGTGGTCGCCGTGATGTTCGAGCCGGGCCAGGCCAATGGGGCACTGAGCCAGGCCTGGCAGGTGCTGCCAGCCAAGGCGGGGGAGATCCATGCCTTCAAGGAACCCATCTCGGCAGAGCAACTGCTGCCCGCCCAGCACGACTACTACCGCTTCAGCGGGTCCCTGACCACCCCACCCTGCTCGGAAGGAGTGCGCTGGCTGGTGATGAAGGAGCCGGTCCAGGCCAGCCAGGCCCAGATCGATGCCTTCAAGGCGGTGATGCACCACCCCAACAACCGCCCCGTCCAACCTCTCAACGGGCGACTGGTGCTGGAATAAGGGGGTTATCTCACCGATTCGCGCAATAAAAAGAGGGCCTGTTGGCCCTCTTTTGCATCTTTCGCAAAGGTGTTTACAGGCTGGCGGTAATCTTTGCCCCCAGGGCAGTGCTGTTCAGCACCCGCTGCACATTAACTGCCAGGGAGTTGCCACCGGTCAGCTCGCACACCCGGACAACCGATCACAGGCTGGCAGCGATGCGCGCCCCCAGCGCGGCGTTGTTCAGCACCAGCTGGATATTGGCCGCCAGGGAGTTGCCACCGGTCAGCTCGCACACCCGGGCCAGCAGGAAGGGGGTGGACGCCTTGCCCTTCACCCCCTGCTCGTCCGCCTCTCGCAGTGCCTGGGCAATGGCGGCATCGATGTCGGCCTTGGGCATGGCAAACTGGGCCGGGATCGGGTTGGCCACCACGGCGCCCCCGGCCAGCCCCAGCTCCCACTTCAGACGCAGTGCCTCGGCAATGGCTGCCGGGCTCTCCAGGCGGTAATCCACCTTGAAGCCGCTCTCCCGGGTGTAGAAGGCGGGCAGCTCCTCGGTCTGGTAGCCGATCACCGGCACCCCCTGGGTCTCCAGATACTCCAGGGTCAGACCGATGTCGAGGATCGACTTGGCGCCGGCGCAGACCACGGCCACCGGGGTCTGGGCAAATTCCTGCAGGTCAGCCGAGATGTCGAAGGTCTCCTGGGCGCCGCGATGCACGCCGCCGATGCCGCCGGTGGCGAACACCCGGATCCCGGCCATGGCGGCCACTATCATGGTGGAGGCTACCGTGGTCGCCCCCAGCCCCTTGTTGGCCAGCACGAAGGGGATGTCGCGGCGGCTGCACTTGGTGGCGGCATGACCGGCCCGGCCCAGCGCCTCCAGGGCCCCCGCATCCAGACCCACCTTGAGGCGGCCATCGATGATGGCGATGGTGGCCGGCACGGCGCCGTTGTCCCGCACCACCTGCTCCACCTGGCGCGCCGTCTCCACGTTCTGCGGATAGGGCATGCCGTGGGAGATGATGGTGGACTCCAGGGCCACCACCGGCTTGCCGGCAGCCAGCGCGGCGGCAACTTCAGGTTGGATATCGAGGTAAGCGTTCAACATGGGTACTCCTCCAGCATGCGTTCAACGGCGGCCTTGGATAGGCCGGAAAAGACGGTATCGGAACAATTGACGGTGAGGGCGGCGCAACCGAGGGCGAACCGGGTTGTCTCCATGATGCCCTGCTCCTGCAACCAGGCGTGGGCCAGCCCTGCCATGAAGGCATCGCCGCCGCCGGTCACGTTCACGACCGGGCTGCCGAGCACGGGCAGATGGCCCTGGCAGGCCCCGTCGCTATAGAAGATCCCCTGATCGCCGAGGCTCAGGAAGAGCCGCTGCACCCCGGCGCGGTGGAACCAGGCCGCCGCCATGGGCCAGGTGTCGGGCCCGCCGATGGTGAAGCCGCACAGCTGCTCCGCCTCGGTGCGATTGGGTTTGAGGGTGTGGATGCGGTGCAGCCAGGGGCGGATCTTCTCCACCTTGGCCACCGACACTGTGTCCACGAAGATGATGTGCTCCCCCTGGCGCTCGAACAGCCAGTCCAGGGTGTGGGTGGCGAGGTTAGTGTCGAGCACCCAGAGCCGGGCCGCACCGAGAAAACCGCTCAGGGGGGTGAGCCGGGCCGGGGTGAGCTGCTCGATGATCCCCATGTCGTTGACGGCGCAGCTCATCTCGCCGCTGCCATCGTGCAGGCTGAGGTAGCAGGAGGTCGATTGACCCTCCAGCACCAGTACCTGGCGCACATCGACCCCGGCGCGCTGGCTCACCTCCAGCAGGTGGTGGCCGTATTGATCGTTGCCCACCGCGGTCAGTAGCCGGGTGTCGGTGCCAAGGCGCGCCAGGTTCTCGGCGATGTTGCGCCCTACCCCGCCGGCGGAGGTGCGTACTCGGCCCGGGTTGGAGTCGCCGATGCGCAGGTTGTCGTGGCTGCAGCCACAGATATCCATGTTGGCGCCGCCGATCACCACGGCGTAGGGGCCTTCGCGCAGCACATAGCCGCGCCCCTGCACATAGCCCTGGCGCATCAGGCTGGAGATGTGGCTCGCCAGCGCGGAGCGGCTGATGCCGAGCCTGTCCGCCAGCTCCTGCTGGGCAATCATGGGATCCTGGCGCAGCAGGGCGAGGATCTCTTGCTCACGTTCCGTCATAGACAAACATCCAGTTGCAAACGTTTGTCCATTATTTACGAAAAACGTTTTTCCACCATCCTCTCGTGCAAGAAATGTCGGGTCGCGCACAAAAAATCACCGGGCAGTGCCCGGTGATCACAACATGGTTTTCAGATGGGTCACTCACCCCAGCTGTACCCAGACCTCGCTCCCCTCCAGCCGCACCGGCCAGCAGGCGACGCTCAGGGCAGGATCGTCCAGACAGCGACCGTCCATCAGGGCGTAGCGCTGCTTGTACAGCGGCGAGGCGACCACGGGCTCCCCACCGGCATCCCCCACCAGGCCACGCCCCAGCACGGCGACGCCGGCCAGGGGGTCCACCCCATCCAGGGCATAGACATGCTCCCCGAGGCGAAACAGCGCCAGTACCCGCCCCTCCAGCCAGGCGCTGCGCCCGGCCTGCTCCGGCAGCGCCGCCAGCTCGCATACCCGATGCCACTGCCCGCAGAGCTGTGCATCGTCCTTGTCATCCTTCATACCACCTCCTTGATACTTATGGCGGGCGTGCAACCCGTTGCCCCCGCTCATACCACCTCCTTGATGGCGATATCCGGCACCCATTGCCCCCGCTCCTCACGGCGCGGCGGCGTCTCGTCCTCGGGCCGGTTGACGAAGGCCTCGAACAGCTTGAGCTTGTCCGGATCCGCCAATGTGCTCTTCCACTCGCACTGCCAGGTGCCAACGATCCCCTCCATCATGGCCTCCAGCTCGGCACCGATGCCGAGCCTGTCCTCGATGATCACCGACTTTAGGTAGTCGAGCCCCCCTTCCATGTTCTCCATCCAGACCGAGGTGCGTTGCAGCCTGTCCCCGGTGCGCACGTAGAACATCAGCAGCCGGTCGATGTAGCGGATCAGGGTCTGCTCGTCGAGATCCGTGGCAAAGAGGTCGGCGTGGCGCGGCCGCATGCCGCCGTTGCCACACACATAGAGGTTCCAGCCCCGCTCGGTGGCGATGACGCCGATGTCCTTGCTCTGGGCCTCGGCGCACTCCCGGGTGCAGCCTGAGACCGCAAACTTCAGCTTGTGTGGCGCCCGCAGCCCCTTGTAGCGGTGCTCCAGGGTCTGGGTCAGGGTCATGGAGTCCTGCACCCCGTAACGACACCAGGTGGAGCCCACACAGGACTTCACGGTGCGCACCGACTTGCCGTAGGCCTGACCGGTCTCGAAGCCCGCCGCCACCAGCTCGCCCCAGATGGCGGGCAGCTGGTCGACCCGGGCGCCGAAGAGATCGATGCGCTGGCCGCCGGTGATCTTGGTGTAGAGGCCGTACTTGCGCGCCACTTCGCCGATGGTGATGAGCCCCTCCGGGGTGATCTCCCCCCCCGGGATGCGCGGCACCACCGAATAGGTGCCGTCCTTTTGCAGGTTCGCAAGGAAGGCGTCGTTGGTATCCTGCAACGCGCGGTGGGGCTTCTCCAGCACGTGCTCGTTCCAGAGGGACGCCAGGATGGAGGCCACCGTCGGCTTGCAGATGTCGCACCCCAGCCCCTGGCCATGCTTGTCCCGCAGCGCCTCGAAGCTCTTCAGCTCGCCCACCCGTGCCAGGTGATAGAGCTCCTGACGGCCGTAGGCGAAGTGCTCGCACAACCCCTTGTCCGCCTCGACGCCAAGGTCCGCCAGGGTCTGATCCACCACCTGCTTGAGCAGGTTGCTGCAACCGCCGCAGCCGGTGCCGGCCTTGGTGCAGCTCTTCACCGCCGCCAGCTCGTGATTGCCCGCCCGAACGGCGGCCACCACGTCCCCTTTGCTCACGTTGTGGCAGGAGCAGAGGATGGCGCTGTCCGGTAGCACCAGGGGTGCCGGAGCGGTCCCTGCCTCCCCCACCAGCAGGGAGAGCGGCGGCTGGGGCAGCGCCACCCCGTTCTGGTAGTACTGCAGCAGCCGCTCGTAATCGGCCCCGTCCCCCACCAGGATGGCGCCGAGCAGGCGATTGCCCTCGCCGTCGGTCACCAGCTTCTTGTAGATGCCGTTGACCCTGTCCAGCAGCAGCAGCTCCTGGGCGCCGGCGGTGCTGGCGTGGGCATCGCCGATGGAGCCCACGTCCACCCCCATCAGCTTGAGCTTGGTGGACATGTCGGCCCCGATAAAGCGGGTCTCGCCGCCGCACAGACTGGCCACGGCGGCCCGGGCCATCTGGTAGCCGGGGGCCACCAGGCCGAAGATGCGCCCCTGCCAGAGCGCGCACTCGCCGATGGCGAGGATGGCGGGATCCGAACTGTGGCAGCCGTCGTCGATGCAGATGCCGCCGCGCTCCCCGACCTCCAGCCCGGATTGCCGGGCCAGGGTGTCGGCGGGTCGAATACCGGCGGAGAACAGCAGCACATCGGTCTCAATGTGAGTGCCGTCCTTGAAACGCAGGCGATGACGGGCCTGCTCCCCCTGCTCGATGCACTCGGTGGCTTTCTCCACCAGCACCTCGACCCCGAGGGCCTGGATCTTGTCCCGCAGCACGGCGCCGCCGCTCTCGTCGAGCTGTACCGGCATCAGCCTGGGGGCGAACTCCACCACCTGGGTCTTGAGGCCGAGCAGGCGCAGGGCGTTGGCCGCCTCCAGCCCCAGCAGGCCGCCGCCGATGACCACGCCGCTGCGGGCCTGGGCGCAGGCATCGCGGATGGCGGCAAGATCCCCCAGGGTGCGATAGACGAAGCAGCCCTCCCGCTGATGACCGGGGATGGGGGGCACGAAGGGGACCGAGCCGGTCGCCAGCACCAGACGGTCGTAAGGGAACTGCTCGCCGTTGGCCAGCGTCAGGGTGCGGGTGGCCCGGTCGAGCACCTCCACCTCGGCCCCCAGCCGCAGCGCAATGCCGCTCTCCTCATACCAGGCAGGATCCGCCATGCGCAGGGCCTGGGGCGCCTTGCCGCCGAATACCTCGGAGAGGTGCACCCTGTCGTAGGCGGCGTCAGGCTCGGCGCCAAACACCGTCACGTCGAACCGCTCGAGGCCGCCCGCCGCCACCAGCTGCTCGACGAAGTGATGACCCACCATGCCGTTGCCCACCACCAGCAGCCGTTGCTTTTCGGCCGTGTCGGCGGAACCACTGTTCTGGCGACCGAGCAGGTCCATGCCGTCCTCTGCCACCCACTGTTGCTCTTTGTCAGTCATGTCTCTCTTCCTTGAATCCGACGGGCTCAGGCGCGCAGCTTGCTGCGCACCTGCCCGGCTGCCTTGAGGGGGGTCACCTTGCGCTGCTTCTCGTAGAGGAAGCGCAGCACCTGCTGGCGCAGCTTGTGGTAGTGGGGATCGTCCGCCAGGGCGACCCTGTCTCTGGGCCTTGGCAGGTCCACGGTCAGGATCTCCCCGACGGTGGCGCTGGGGCCATTGGTCATCATGACGATGCGATCGGAGAGCAGCACCGCCTCGTCCACGTCGTGGGTGATCATGATGACGGTGTTGCCAAGCTCCGCCTGGATCGCCATCAGGGCATCCTGCAAATGGGCCCGGGTCAGGGCATCGAGGGCGCCGAACGGTTCATCCATCAGCAGCACCTTGGGGGAGAGCGAGAGGGCGCGGGCGATGCCGACCCGCTGCTTCATCCCCCCCGACAGCTCGTGGGGCATCTTCTGGCTGGCGTGATCCATCTGCACCAGGGAGAGGTAGTAGTCCACCCGCTCCGCCACCGCCCGCTTGTCAGACTCCACCTGGGCCACCGCCAGCGCCACGTTCTGCTGGACGCTGAGCCAGGGCAGCAGGGCGTGGTTCTGGAACACCATGGCCCGCTCGGGCCCCGGGCCCGCCACCTCGCGACCATCGAGAATGATGCCCCCCAGGGTCGGCTCCAGCAGCCCGGCCACCAGGTTGAGGACGGTGCTCTTGCCGCAGCCCGAGTGACCGATGAGGGAGACGAACTCCCCCTTCTCGATACGCAGGTTGACCCGGCTCAAGGCCTCGAAGCTGCCCTGCTCCGTCTCGAACGAGATGCCGACGTCGCTTATCTCCAGATAACTCCTCATTGGCTCTTCTCCTGCCTGAATAGAAATGTGATTAACGCAGCACCTGGCGCTTGTCCCAGGACAACCACTGCTGCAGGGCCAGCATGCCCCTGTCCAGGGCGCAGCCGATGAGGCCTATGGTGATCACCGCCACCATGATGCGGGCCAGAGACGCAGAGCCGCCGCTCTGGAACTCGTCCCACACGAACTTGCCGAGCCCCGGGTTCTGGGCCAGCATCTCCGCCGCGATCAGCACCATCCAGGCCACCCCCAGGGAGAGCCGCAGCCCGGTGAAGATCATGGGCAGGGCCCCGGGCAGCACGATGCGCCGCACGTGGGTCACAAAGGAGAGGCGCAGCACCCGGCTGACGTTGTGCAGATCCCCATCCAGCCCCGCCACCCCCACCGCCGTGTTGATCAGGGTCGGCCAGAGAGAGCAGAGGGTCACCGTCAGGGCCGAGGTGAGGAAGGACTTGGCAAGCCAGGGGGCGGGATTGGCGTAGAGGGCGCTCACCACTAGCGTGATGAGGGGCAGCCAGGCCAGCGGCGACACCGGCTTGAGCAGCTGGATCACCGGGTTGGCGGCGCGATAGAGCCCCTGATTCATGCCGAGCAGCACCCCGCACGGAATGGCGATCAGGGTCGCCAGCGCGAAGCCGCACAGCACGGTGAGCAGGCTGGTGGCTATCTGATCGAAGAAGGTGGGACGTCCTGTGTAGGGACGCAGCTTCACCTCGGCCGCCGGATCCGCCGCCAGCCTTGCCGCATTGCGCACCTGCTGGCGTTCGAGGAAGGCCGCCGCCTTCTCCCGCTCCTGCAGATGCTCCTGCCCGAGAGACCAGAGCTGGCTGGCGGTGGCGAGCGGCCCCGGCAGGGTGCCCAGACTGGTCTGCACCTGGCTCGCCCCCCACTGCCAGAGGCCGAGGAAGAGCAGCACGCCGAGCAGGGGCTGCACCATGATTTTCCAGTTGATGGCTTTTAAATGGATGAGGGGCCATGTGTGTCGTTTCATCGGGATCTCCTTGCTCATTGCACCCGCTCATCGCCCTTGAGGCCGATGGCGAACTGTTGCAGGTAGGCGTTGGGGTGGCGGCCGTCGTAGATGAGGCCGTCGATGAAGCCATCCTGGGGGCCGCGATAGCCCTGCTCGCTGGCAAAGTCGGGGAAGTCGGTGGCCTTGAGCTTGCCCTCGGCGATCAGCGCCTCGGCGGCCTGGCGATAGACGTCCGGTTGATAGACGGCCTTGGCCACCTCCTCGAACCAGGCGTCCGGTCTGGCCTCGGGGATCTGGCCCCAGCGCCGCATCTGGGTCAGGTACCAGATGGCGTCGGAGTAGTAGGGATAGGTGGCGTGGTGGCGGAAGAAGACGTTGAAATCCGGCACCTGGCGCTTGTCTCCCCTGGCGTACTCGAAGGTGCCCGTCATGGAGCTGGCGATCACCTGCTCGTCCGCCCCCACGTACTCGGGTTTGGCCAGCAGCTTGGCCGCCGCGCGCCGGTTGCCGTTGTCGTCTGCATCCAGCCACCAGGCCGCCCGCAGCAGCGCCTTCACCAGCCGCACATGGGTGTTGGGGTGACGTTCGGCCCACTGCCGGGTGACGCCGAACACCTTCTCCGGGTTGTTGCGCCAGATCTCGTTATCCGTGATGACGGGCACCCCTATGCCCCTGGCGACCGCCTGCTGGTTCCAGGGCTCCCCCACGCTGTAGCCGGCGATGGTGCCCGCCTCCAGGGTGGCGGGCATCTGGGGGGGCGGCGTCACCGACAGCAGCACGTCCGCTTGGCGCTGGCCCGAGTTGTCGCCGAGCCGGGGCGCATAGAAACCGGGGTGCAGGCCACCTGCCGCCAGCCAGTACCTCAGCTCGTAGTTGTGGGGGGAGACGGGGAAGACCATCCCCATGTTGAAGGGCTTGCCCCCCTGGCGATACTCCGCCACCACGGGCTTGAGGGCGGCGGCACTCACCGGGGGCGGCACCTGGCCCGCCTGCGGCCTGGGCAACTGGGGCGCCATGGCGGCCCAGACGCTGTTGGCCACCGTGATGGCGTTGCCGTTGAGATCCATGGCAAACGCCGTCACCAGCTCGGCCTGGGTGCCGATACCGATGTGGGCCGCCAGGGGCTGGCCCGCCAGCATCTGGGCACCGTCCAGCTCGCCGTCTATCACCCGATCCAGCAGGATCTTCCAGTTCGCCTGGGCTTCGAGGGTGACGTAGAGTCCCTCATCCTCGAAATAGCCCCGCTCGTAGGCCACCGCCAGCGGCGCCATGTCGGTCAGCTTGATGAAGCCGAGCCTGAGCTCTTCCTGCTCCGGGGCTCCCAGTGCCAGCACCGGCAGCGACAACGCCGCCAGCAGCAGCCCCGCACATCCTTGTCGTCCGTTCATTGCATCTCCTCCCTCGGTTCCGGGTCAGGGCCATGGCGCCAGGCTGCCTGGAATCGCAGTGCCACCTCGTTGCAGCGCTGCGACCCAAGGTGCGTCGCGACCAAAAAAAAGCCCCGCCGATCCGGGATCGGCGGGGCTTCTTTGCCCTGTTGCGGGTGAGTGACCTGACCGGCCCCTCACTGCGCATCGTTACTTCATTGCTATCGTGTTTTTGTTATTCACTTTCCGTGCCAGCTCGTCCAGGGTGCATCAGGCGGCCCTTTGCGGCCTGTGGTGCCCTGATCCTCCCTCAAATTTGCCTCAATTAGGCGCAGTTGCACCAAAACGGTTGGCCACGGGAGCGCTCAGGCGGGCAAAGCCTGCAGCAGTTGCCGCGCCAGCTCCCCCAGGCTCAGGTGACGGCTCATGGCGGTGCTGCGCATCAGGCGATAGGCCTCGTCCTCGTCCAGCCCCTGATGGCGCATCAGGCGTCCCTTGGCCTGCTCGATGAGCCGCCTATCCTCCAGCTTCTGGCGCAGCTCGCTCTCGGTCTGCATCAGGGCCTGCACCATGGCGAGCTGACTGCGGGCCAGACGCAGCCACTGCTCCACCGGCTCACGCTCGCCGCAAGGGTGGGGCACCAGCAACACCCCCTGCTGCAACAGGGCGAGCTGGGTATCGCCCCCCAGCCGCTCGCAGAACAAGAGCCGCGGCATGTCGGGCCAAAGGGAGAGGCCAAGGCGTACCTCGGCGCTGAACTGGCGACAACTGACGAGCAGGGCATCCCCCCTCTGCGTCGGAGTCAGCAACTGGCGGGTATCGAGGATCCCGGGCTGATGGCCGTAGTGACTGACCAGCAGGGCCAGGCGGTTCGCCTGGCCCGGGTCATCGGCGTGGATCAACAGCCGGGAAGCGGGGCCGTCCTGGCCCCGGGTGGAAAAAGTGGTCATGGCGCTCCTTGCCGGCGACGATCGCGTTCTGTCTGGCGAAAATGCCGCAACATGAAGGCCAACTCTTTGAATCTACCTCCTTTTTATCTATCAGGAGGTAGTGGGGGTAGAGGGAAAATCGCCCCTCAGGCGACCCGTTCCAGGGCCTCCGTCAGCAGCCCCTGCAGCTCGGCGCGCAGCCGCACCACCTCCCCCATGATGATCAGCACCGGGCTCTGGCCCAGCAGGGCACGGGCGGCCTGCTCCAGGCCATCGAGCGTGGCCTCGTGCACCTGCTGGCGGGGGCTGCAGCCAGCCACCACCAGGGCCACCGGCAGCGCGCCCGGGGCCCCCGCCCTCAACATCCCTTCCCGAATGCGGGCCGCCCGCTCCAGCCCCATGTAGAACACCAAAGTGTGGCCCGCCCGGGTCAGCCCCTGCCAGCCCTGATAGTCGCGCTCGTCCATCAGGTGCCCCGTCACCAGGGTCAGGGAGCGGGCCAGCCCCCTGTGGGTCAGGGGAATGAAGCTGCTGGCGGCGCACCCCAGGGCCGCCGTGATCCCCGGCACCAGCTCGGCCTCGATGCCGTGCCGGGCCAGGTGCAGCGCCTCCTCGCCGCCGCGCCCGAACACCAGGGGATCCCCTCCCTTGAGGCGCACCACCCGCTTGCCCGTGCGGGCCAGGGCCAGCAGCAGGGCGTTGATCTCCTCCTGGGTCGGGCTCGGCTCACCGCAGCGCTTGCCCACGTCGAAGCGGGCCGCCCCGTGGGGAATGCGGGCCAGGATCTCGCTCCCCACCAGGCGGTCATAGACCACGACCTCTGCCGCCTCCAGACGGTGCAGGGCGCGCAGGGTCAACAATTCGAGGGGCCCGGGGCCCGCTCCCACCAGACTGATTTGGCTCATCTCAGACTCCTTGTGTCCTGGCACCGCACTAAGCGGATGCTAGGAAAACATGTTTGATCAACAGCTTGTCGATTTCGGGCAGACAGGTGCCGCAGTTGCTGCCACAGCCGAGCAGGGCCTGCAGCCCCGCCAGCTCGCTCACTCCCTGCCGGGTGATGGCATCGACGATGCGCTGCTCCGAGACCCGCAGGCAGGAGCAGACCAGCCGGCTCTCCCCGGCAAGGGCCTGACTCAGGGTCTGGCTCAGGGCCCCCGCCTGGAGCGGCGTGCCGAGCAGACTGGCCAGCAGGTCGACCTTGATGTCCGGGCGCCGCGCCCCCACCAGCAGGATCCCCTCGATACGATCTCCGGCCAGGGCCACGGCCAGCCACCCCTCCTTCATGGGCAGCCTGAGCCAGTGCCCCTCGGCCCCCAGCCGTTGCCACAGGCTCTCTGTGCTCTCTGACCAGGAGGCCAGCAGGGTGCAGTTCCCCTCGGGCAGGGGACGCCTGGCCCACCAGTCCACCGGCTCGCGCCACTCACCCCGGCCACACCAGAGCCCTTGCCAGCGGGTGGGCTGCGCCCTGGCCTGCACCCGCCCCTGTTTGAACATGGGCTGGCCGGAAAGGGGATCCACCACGGGGGCGATGAGGCGGTTGACCGCCCCCTGGCTGCACTGGCTGTCGGTCCAGTGCATGGGCAGGAAGGCCTCCCCCTCCCTGAGCCCCTCATCCAGCCCCACCAGCAGCAGCGCCTCCCCAAGCCCGTTGCAAAGGCGCACCAGATCCCCCTCCTTCACGCCAAGCGCCAGCAGGCTGGCGGCCCCCATTCGCACCCTGGGCCAGGGCTCGGCCTCCTGCAACCGGGGCACGTGGCCGGTGCGGGTCATGGTGTGCCACTGATCCCGCAGGCGGCCACTGTTGAGGAGCAGGGAGACAGCCCCTGCAAGCGGGGGCGTTTCTGGCTGCTCGGGGAAGCGCTGGGCCAGGGGCAGCAGGCGGGCCCGGCCATCCGGGGTGGCAAAGCGTCCGTCCTCAAACAGGCGATCCCGCCCACGGGGCCAGTCGGCGTTGACGGGCCAGCGCAGGGGAGAAAGGGCCTCGAATTCGGCACGGGTGAGACCCGCCAGTCCGGAGATGTCGAACTGGCGGGATCCGTCGTTCTCAAACCCGGAGAGGGCGGCATGCTCGCAGAAGATCTCGTGCTCGTGCTCATAGGCGAACCCCTCGCCAAAGCCGAGCCGACGGGCGAGCCGGGTCAGGGCCCACCAGTCGGGCCTGGCCTCCCCCGGCAGGGGCAGGAAGGCGCGCTGGCGGCTGATGGTGCGCTCGGAGTTGGTGACGGTCCCGCTCTTCTCTCCCCAGGCGGCGGCAGGCAACAGCAGGTGGGCGAGGCGCGCCGTGTCGGTGTTGGCCGTCACCTCGGAGACCACCAGCAGCTCGCAGCGGCTCAGGGCCTCGCGCACCCGGTTGCCGTCCGGCAGGGAGACCGCCGGGTTGGTGCCGAGCACCCAGAGCGCGCGGATCTCCCCCCGGTGCACCGCCTCGAACAGCTCGACCGCCTTGTGCCCCGGCCCGCGCACCATGGTCGGGCTTCCCCAGAAGCGCTGTACCCGATCGCACTCGGCCTCGCCAAAGCCCATGTGGGCGGCGAGCTGGGTCGCGAGCCCTCCCACCTCACGCCCTCCCATGGCGTTGGGTTGCCCCGTCATGGAGAAGGGAGCCGCCCCCGGCTTGCCGATGCGACCGCACATCAGGTGGGCGTTGATGATGGCGTTGGCCTTGTCCACCCCCTGGTTGGACTGGTTGATCCCCTGGCAGAACAGGGTGACGGTCTTGGGGGTGCGGGCAAAGAGCTGGTAGAAACCGAGCAGATCGCTGCGGGAGAGGCCGCAGCTGCGGGCCACCTCGTCCAACTGCCAGGCCGGATCGTCCAGCGCGCCCGCAAGTTCCTCGAAACCGCTCACGTGCTGCGCCACATAGGCCTTGTCCCAGCCATCGACATCGAGCAGGTAGCGGCACAGGCCGTTCCAGAGCGTCACGTCGCTGCCGGGTTTGAGTGCCAGATGCAGATCCCCCTGCTCCGCCGTCATGGTGCGGCGGGGATCCAGCACCACCAGCCTGAGCTCGGGGCGCCGCGCCCTGGCCTGCTGCAGGCGGCGAAACAGCACGGGATGGGTCCAGGCGGTGTTGGCACCGGTGAGCACCACCAGATCGGCGAGCTCGAGATCCTCGTAACAGGCGGGCACCAGATCC
Organism: Aeromonas sp. s6; assembly: GCF_040907815.1. Classification (NCBI taxonomy): domain Bacteria; kingdom Pseudomonadati; phylum Pseudomonadota; class Gammaproteobacteria; order Aeromonadales; family Aeromonadaceae; genus Aeromonas; species Aeromonas sp. s6. The sequence goes on along the minus strand of NZ_JBFOCN010000062.1, from coordinate 39,353 downwards.
TCCCCGAAGGCGCGCTGGTGGGCCACCACCGCCGACGACATGCAGAGCCGGGAGTTGGTGTCCACGTTGGCACTGCCGAGGTACCCCTTCATCAGCTTGTTGGCGACGTAGTAATCCTCGGTGGTGAGCTGGCCCGACAGATAGATGCCGATGGCATCCGGCCCGGACTCGGCCAGGATAGCGGCAAAACGCTCCGCCAGGGTGTCCAGGGCCTCCTCCCAGCCGATGCGCTGCCCCATCCAGCGCGGATAGAGCAGGCGATCGGGAAAGGCCAGGCTCTCCAGCAGGCTGGCCCCCTTGACGCACAGGGCGCCGCCGTTGGCCGGATGCTGCTCATCCCCCTGCAACTGCCAGTTGTCACCCTCCCGGCTCAGCCGGATGCCGCACCCCACTCCGCAATAGGCACAGGTGGTCTTCATTCCCTTGCTCCTTGTCATGTGTCTGACGAGGGGCCCATAAAAAAAGCGTCCGCCCCCCCTGCGGGGACGGACGCCTTTGTCCGGATGCCTCATCGTCTTGTATGGGGAAGTGACTGCAAACCCCGCGCCAGGATGCAAGGGGCGCCGCCATTGCGCATCAGGATGTCGGGCTGCGCCGCCACGGTGCAGCCGCCCCCTTGTTGGGCCCGCCTTGCGGGAATCCGCCCCGCACGCTGGGCAAGGGACCCACCGGGGGTATAATGCGCTACCACACAGGAGAGAGAGATGAAAGTGTCAGATGAAGGCGCCGCCGGGCAGCACTGGGCAGATGCCCGGGAGGGTGGGGACTATTGCGCCATCGGGCTGGTCAATCCCAAATCCCCGGAGAACGTGGGCGCCGTGATGCGGGCCGCCGGCTGCTACGGGGCGGACGAAGTCTACTACACGGGGCAGCGCTTCGAGCTGGCGAGGCGTTTTGTCACCGACACCAAGCAGATGGTGGAGAAGATCCCCCTGCTCGGGGTCGAGGAGCTGCTGGACTTCGTGCCCGAGGGCTGCACCCCTGTGCTGGTGGATCTTATCGAGGGGGCCACGCCCCTGCCGGATTACGTGCACCCCGAGAGAGCCTTCTACATCTTCGGCCCGGAGGATGGCACCCTGGAACCCGCCCGCTTCGCGGCGGTGAAGGAGGTCATCTATGTGCCGACTCAGGGTTGCATGAACCTGGCCGCCTCGGTCAACGTCATCCTCTATGACCGGTTGGCCAAGACGCTCAGAGCCAAAGACTAAGGGCGGGGCAAGAGGGGCCCGATGACGGCATCAGGCCCGACAGCTAGGGCTGTGGCTTGTTCGCCCGCACCACCTGCTCCCTGAGAAAGTCCTGGTAGTAGTCGTAGAGCTTGTTCTGCCGATAGATCTCCGCCAGCTTGCCCTGCCTTATCAGGGTACGCATGCCGGGATCCCAGAGCCCGTGCAACTGCCTGCCCTTCGGGGTATCGGCGAAGATGGGGTAGGTCGGGATCCAGCGCAGGAATACCTGTATCAGCTCGGGGGGAAGGGAGCCTTCGGGGTAGAGGGCGCCGTCGGTCAGGTAGTAGCGGTAACGCCCCTTGATCAGCAATTGCAGTGCCATCTCGTGGCTGTCTATCTCGAACCAGCGCATCGGCTCCGGGATGAACTTGTCAAAGGCCCACCCCCTCAGCCAGAGCACCTCCTGCTCCTTGAGGCTGTGCTCCCCTGCCCAGTGCGGCAGCCAGCGCTTTTGCATCACCACGCTCACGTAGTCCGCCGAGTCGGGGTAGTCGGGTTGATGAACCCCGGGCACTTCTCCCCGATAGACCCCCATCGCCATGTCCCCCTCCTTTTGCGACACCACCGCCAGTGCCCGTTTGTAAGGCACCATGTGAAGCTTCACCTCGTGCCCCAGGGGTTCATAGATGGCTCGAACCACATCCAGATAGACCCCCTTGCCGTCCCGGTGACAGAAGCCGGGCCAGTCGTCGCAATAGACGTGTATGGTGTCTGCCCGCACGAACGAGGTGATCAGCAGGCAACAGAACAGAAAAAGACGAACCATGAATATCCTCAGTGATATGGCACTCGGCAGATGCTCACCGCCGGACGGCCCGTTCAGGCATACAGATAGCATAGAAAAACAGAGTCCCGGCCGACATTTTCCCCATTTTGCGAGCGGGTCGAGGGTTATTGTCGCCCCACAGCGTATCATGGCAAACAAGATTCATTAGTAGCCCAACTTGAGGGGAGATTCTCATGCCAACCATCAAATCCCTGCTCTGCCCCGTCGATTTCTCCGAGATGTCCAGAGCGGTACTCGACTACGCCGTCTTCATGGCCAACACCCACCAGGCCGAGCTCAAACTGGTCCACGTGGTGGATCAGCTGCACGGCTTCGACAGCTACAAGATCCTGCACATGACGGCCATCGAGATCACCCACGAGATGGAACGCCAGGCCAAGAGTCAGCTCAAGGAACTGGTCGCCTGCCTGCCGATTCCGGCCAAATTCGAGGTCCGTTTTGGCCGCGCCGCCGATGAAATTGTCCTCCAGGCGAAGGAAGACAAGGTGGATCTCGTGGTCATGGGCAGCCATGGCCGCTCCGGCATCACCCACCTGCTGGTGGGCAGCGTGGCGGAATCCGTGGTGCGCCACGCTCCCTGCCCTGTGCTGGTGGTCCGCAAATAATCCCCGCCTGATGCGCCAAGGCCAGCATATGCTGGCCTTTTTGCTGTTGATTGCCATGAGATGCTCATCGCAGCACACTCGCGGGCAGGCTCTCAGCCATGGGCATAGATGACGCTCCCTCCCTTGATGGTGTCGATAATGGCCCTGGACTGCTCCCTTGGCAGGGCCGGGCATCCCCAGCTGCGCCCCAGCTTGTCAAACTTCTGCAGATGCCTGGGGCTGGCGTAGTCCGCCCCGTGCACCACGATGGCGCGCTTGCGGGCATTGCTGTTCTTGCCGGGACTGAGGCCGTCGAGACGCAGGGAGTAACCGTGCTTGCCCTGATAGGTCTCGGCGGTGCGGTAGACCCCCAGGGAACTTTGCCGGGAATTCATCTGATTGGAGAACTGGCGGGCGGCCAGCTCCCCCGAATTGCGGCCGTGGCTGACCCAGGTGTGGTAGAGCAGCTTGTGGCGCTTGACGTCGATGACGAACAGCCGGCGCATGGTCGAGGGTTTGCTGTAGTCGATGATGGTGAGAATGGGTTTTCGCTTGTGGCGCACGCTCTGGTAACCGTCCAGGGCCTTGCGAAACACGCGGCTGTCGAGCTTGCCAGCCAGGCCGAGCTGACGATAGAGATCCTGGTCCCAGCTGGCGTGGCTGGCACCGCTGAAACAGAGCGCCCCCAGCAGCAGTGGCAGGCTCAGCCAGAGGCTGCCCCACCACGCACTCCTATCCTGTCCCTTCATCCTTGAAGTTGCTCCCCTTGCTGTCGGTGGCCTGATGCCCCGGGTGACACCGCATCCTGCTGGATAGTTATATGCAAGCCATTGATTGCGAGCAATAAAAAAGCACAAAAATGCCGACCTGAGTCGGCATTGTCCTGCTTGCTGAGCGTGCCTGGATCAGGCACGGCTGAGATAATCCGCCTGCCCCACCCACTTGTAGCTGGTGAGTTCGGTCAGCCCCATGGGGCCACGGGCGTGAAGCATCTGGGTCGAGACCGCCACCTCGGCCCCGAGGCCAAACTGGCCGCCGTCGGTGAAGCGGGTGGAGGCGTTGACATAGACCGCCGCCGAACCGGCCCCGTTGACGAAACGCTCGGCATTGGCGAGGGAGTTGGTCAGGATGGCATCGGAGTGGCCGGCGTTGTGCTCGCGCATATGGGCCAGCGCCTCGTTGACGTCCGCCACCACCTTGACCCCCAGGGTCAGCCCCAGCCACTCGGTGTCGAAATCTTCCGGCCCCGCGTCGCACAGGTTGTCACTGCCAGCCAGCAGCGCCATGGCATTGGGCGCCCCCACCAAGGTCACCTTGCGCTCGTTCATCAGAGCCACCAGTTGCGGCAGCAAGGTGGCCGCCACCTTCTCGTGTACCAGCAGGGTATCGAGGGCGTTGCAGGCGGAGGGGCGCTGCACCTTGGCGTTCTCGATGACCGCCAGGGAACGCGCCAGATCGGCGCTCTCGTCCACGAAGATATGGCTGATACCGAACCCGCCGATGATGACGGGGATGGAGCTGTTCTCCTTGCACATCTTGTGAAGACCCGCGCCGCCGCGGGGGATGATCATATCCACGTAGCGGTCGAGGCGCAGCAACTCGGCCACCAGCGCCCTGTCCGGATTGTCGATGTACTGCACCGCCGCCTCGGGCAGGCCGGACGCCGCCAGGGCATGCTGGATCACCCGCACCAGCTCCAGGTTGGAGTGGAAGGTCTCGCGACCACCGCGCAGAATGCTGGCGTTGCCGGTCTTGAGGCAGAGGCTGGCGATGTCGATGGTGACATTGGGGCGCGCCTCGTAGATGACGCCGATGACCCCGATGGGCACCCGGCGACGGGAGAGGCGCAGGCCATTCTCCAGCACCCGGCTGTCGATTTCGGCCCCGACCGGATCGTCCAGGGTGATCACCTTGCGCACATCCGCCACGATGCCGGCAAGGCGCGCCGGGTTGAGCAGCAGGCGATCCAGCATGGCTTCCGTGAGCCCCGCCTCGCGCCCGGCGGCAATGTCTTTCTCGTTGGCCGCCAGGATCTGGGCACTGCGTGCTTCCAGTTCATCGGCGATGGCCGCCAGCGCCCGGTTCTTCTGTGCCGTGCTGACGGTGGCCAGTTGATAGGCGGCTTCACGGGCCGCCTGCCCCATTTTCTCCAGACTCATCACAGTTCCCTTTTGTTCATGCGGTGCCGCCCTGTTCAGAGCAGCACCATGTCATCACGGTGGATGGCCACGGCCCCATAGCCGTAACCCAATACCTGTTCAATCTGATCCGAGTGGACACCCCGCAGCCGATCCAGCTCCAGATGGTCGTAACGGCAGATACCGCGAGCCAGCTCGCTCCCCTTGGGATCCAGGATACGCACCACGTCGCCACGCACGAAATCTCCCTTCACCGCGACGATGCCCTTGGGCAGCAGGCTGGAGCCCTTCTCCTGCATGGCGGCCACGGCCCCCTGATCCACCTGCACTTCACCGTGAGGGGGGGGCCCTGCCAGGATCCAGCTCTTGCGCCCTTCCAGCGGAGATGCCAGGGCCGGGAACAGGGTCCCCACCCGCTCCCCGGCGGCGAGGCGGCCGATCACTTCCGGGATCTGGCCGGTGGCGATCACCACGTCCACCCCGGCGCGGCGTGCCACGTCGGCGGCCTGCAGCTTGGTGGCCATGCCACCGGTGCCAAGGCCGCTCACGCTGTCACCGGCAAGGGAGCGCAGGGTGTCATCTATGGTCTGCACCTCTTCGATGAGCTGGGCATCCGGGTTGGTGCGCGGGTCGGCGGTGAAGAGCCCCTTCTGATCCGTGAGCAGGATCAGCAAGTCCGCATCCGCCAGGATGGCCGCACGGGCGGAGAGGTTGTCGTTGTCCCCCACCTTGATCTCGGCGGTGGCCACTGCGTCGTTCTCGTTGATGACGGGGATGATGCGGTGATCGAGCAGAGTGCGCAGGGTGTCGCGGGCATTGAGGTAGCGCTCCCTGTCTTCCAGGTCGGCGCGGGTCAGCAGCATCTGGCCGATGTGCAGCCCGTAGAGGTTGAACAGGTCCTGCCATACCCGGATGAGCTGGGTCTGACCCACCGCCGCCAACATCTGTTTGTTCGGCAGGGTAGGCGCCAGCGGAGGGTGGCCCAGATGCTCACGACCGGCGGCGATGGCCCCCGACGTGACCAGCACGACACGGTGCCCGTGTCGATGCAAGGCGGCACATTGTCTGACCAGCTCGACCATGTGGGCACGGTTGAGGCGGGCAGATCCCCCGGTGAGCACGCTGGTGCCCAGTTTGACGACTATGGTTCTGTTTTCCATGGGAACGAAGGGTTAGAAGAGTAAGGAATCCCTTTATACCCACGGCCCCCCTGCCCTGCAAGGCAATTAAGCCTCGCCAGGCAGTTGCGGGCTCGGTGACAAAGCATCGGGGTACCCCGCACCGGGAAGATGCGGGTGTTGGGGATCAGGCTGCCGTCACGCTCAGTTCGGCGGTCACCTGCTTCGCGGGGGAGAGGGTGCACTCCAGCTGGGTCAACTTGCCGCTGATGAGCTTGTAGAAATGTTGCAGGGTGCGTTCCACTTCCGCCTGATGCTTCTTGGGCAGCGCCTTGTCGATCCACTCCCCGTCCGCGTTGTAGAACCCCGTCTGATAGTGGTAGCTGAAGCTGTGATCCGCCTGCTCCAGCACCAGCCACCAGCCCCAGAACTCCCGCTTGTCCGGGGCAGGCTTGGCGCTGACGCAGACGGACAGGCAGTCAAAGCGGTAGCGGCCCTCCTCGCACAGGTCTTCACGCAAATAGGTGCCAATGGCCGCGAACTGCCGCAGCAATCGCTTGTAAGTCACTCTTTCTGACATGCTAACCTCCCTGTTGAACAAGCCATACCATCACATGGTGATGTTACATTTTTAGTTTTATATCATGTACATAAGTGCTTTTTGAGCCAGTCTACCGTCTCTTTCAGTGCCTCGTCATAGACCTCGAGCAGTGGCTGCTTGTCAAACACCACCGCCTTGCCGTTGCGACTCGCAGCGGCCAATGCCCGGACATCCTGCTCGGGACAAATAAAATCTTTCTTGTGCCCGATACTCAATATCGGCACGGAAGTGCGACTCCCCAGCAATCCCTGGGTCTTGAGGGAGAAGACCTGACACTTGGTGCGCAGCAGATCCCACTGGGCCGCGTCCGCCCCCAGCCGGTTCGCCAGCCCGTCGCGCATCATGCGCGGGCAGCGGGCGAACATCTCCTGATTGGTGAACACCTGGTTGATGCCGGCACCGATGCAGACCACGGTCCGAAGCTTGAATGGCTCGACGAAGGCGAGACGGGCCGCCACATTGCCGGCGAGGCGGAACCCCACCATGGCGATGCGCTGGTGATCGACCCAGGCCACCTCCGAGAGGTAGTTGAGCACCGCCTGGTGCAGGCGGCTGGTGTCCTGCACCAGGGGCCAGTGCTCGGCATAGCCGGTGCCCGGCATGTCCAGGGAGAGCATCCCGATGCCGTGGGGCTCGAGACACTTGAAATAGAAGTTGAGGAAGTCCACCTGAAGCGAATCGATGCCACCGCTGACGATGACCAGGGGCACAGGTTTCTCGGTGGTGGGCAGATGCAGGTAGCCCTGAATGGTCTTGCCCCGAAACGGGACCTGCAACTCCTTGAGGGGCACCTTGAACAGGCGTCCGGCCTCGCGATAGGCCATGTTGCCGAGCAACTGGGCCTGATCCGCCAGCTCGTCGTGCTTGAGGTGGGGGTAGCTTGCGATGGAGTAGTAGCGCACTGCCTTGAGCAGGCTCTTCAGCGCCGCGGCGCGATCCCCTTCCCCCAGCAGCGTCCGCCCCGTATTGAAATAACGGCCGGCAAGCTGGCTCCACTCATAGACCCAGTTGCCGGGTACATAGCCCTTGATGGTGTCCAGATAGCGTTCGTGACTGCGCTCCCCCTGCCCCATGGCGATGTGCGCCAGGGTCTGCTCCACCTCGACGGGATCGGCCCCCTGCCAGGCCCAGGTCGGTCTGCGCAGCAGGCGATACCAGCGGGGCGACAGGGCGCCATCGATGAAGCTGTCAGACAGTGCGCTGTCTTGCTCGTCGACGGGGCTCGAGTTGGAGACTTCGGAAGTTTCCAATACCTTTTTGACCCGGGTAAACAGCTTTTCCGTCAGATTGGTATCGTCGTTTGGTTCCAAAATGGTGGCTCTTCTGTCTCAAACAATGTCCCATCTTAACCACTTTTCACATCGAGCAGCCACACCAGAAACGCATTGAGCCCCAAAAGGGGCTCAATGTGGTCAACCTTGCATCACGACGGATCAGTCCGCTCCCGAATGCCGGGGAGTCACTGGTCGCGACCGGTGCGGCGATTACGCTTCGTCGCAGATCGGCTTGGCGAACTCCAGCGCCATGTCCCAGGGCTGTTCAATCCAGGTGTCCTGCGGAATGGCGACTTCGAAGTCATCCACCAGGGGTTCGCCCATGGGCTTGGCGAAGATGGTGATGAACTTGGCTCTGGGGTAGAGCTCGCGGATCGCCTTGGCGGTGCCGCCGGTGTCCACCAGATCGTCCACCACCAGCCAGCCTTCGCCGTCACCTGCGGTGGTGGCAGCCTTCACCACCACCAGCTCGCGCTGGTTGTCGTGGTCATAGCTGGAGATGCAGAGGGTTTCGACATTGCGAATGCCAAGTTCGCGGGCCATCAGGGCCGCAGGCACCAGACCACCGCGGCTGACGGCGATGATCCCTTTCCACTGGCTGACAGGCAGTTGACGACGGGCCAGACGGCGCGCTTCGCGTTGCAGGTTATCCCACGATACATAGAACTTTTTTGGCATGCTATCGATCTCAACGAGTTATAAAGCAATCACTTATGAGGCGAAACCCGGCAAAGAGACGGGTTCAGGTCAATTCTGGCACCCCGTTTCCCGAATTTTGCTTGCACTTTTTCGGCCTCGGGGCTAACGCCTCGGCGGCAAAAACGGATGCAATGCGAACAGGGATGGGGTGTAGCTGGTGGCCATGTCGGGTGGACTCCCGAGCTCGGGCCGGCTGTTGGGCCGGTATGATAGCACTCTTTATGGATAAATTGAGCGGCAAACGTATGCGAAAAACAGGAAATGTCCGCCATCTCCCGCTCTGTTGCCCTTTTGGGAGGGCTCCGGCGACACCGACAGGTTGGCCGTTTGACACACATTCCATGACATTCGGGCAAAAAAATAGCAGGGGGAGGAGAGGATCCTCACACACCTGCTGCTGTTACCTGTGACGCCTGCGAGCCTTAACGGCGGGTGGCGTAGGGATTCGGGTAGTTGAAGCCCTGGGTATAGAGAGATTGGGCAAACCAATAGGTTGAATTGCTGCCTGACATCATAAACTCCTGATTGCTTAACAAGTTACGTACCTTAATGCGGGTTCACATCCTTGAACTGACACTCGGTTCCATGGAGGCGCACTTGCTTTGCTTCGGTTCCCTGGAGGCATTGATTGTCATCCTGACAAGTGGGCTGGCCACGGCGGCTAATTTACCACCCGGCGCCAAAAAGACAATATTTTTGTGACCAGCATCACATAATTGATGATGTGCTGACACGAATAAGGCAGGCAGTGAAGTTCGCCATCCATGCTCCCTTTCCCAGCACAAGCAGAGCGTCATTTGCGCTGATCGCTCACATTTTTGCGTGATTGACTGTATTATCGTTATCCTCTTCCCCGGCCCGCAGAGTGGGGCCCGACATTTTCCATGCTGGTAAGGAGTCCCGACGTGGCACAGCTCAGTTCTCTGTCTCCCAAGTTGATTTGGCAATTCTTCGAGCAGATCTGCTCCATCCCCCACCCCTCCAAGCACGAAGCCCAGCTGAGCGCCTGGATCGTGGCGTGGGCCCAGGGAGAAGGCCTGGCGGTCAAGCAAGATGCCGTCGGCAACATCATCATCAAGAAACCGGCCACGCCGGGGATGGAAAACCGCAAGGCCGTGGTGCTGCAAGCCCACATCGACATGGTGCCCCAGGCCAACGCCGACACCCAGCACGACTTCACCACCGATCCCATCGATGCCTACATCGATGGCGAATGGGTCACCGCCCGTGGTACCACCCTGGGTGCCGACAACGGCATGGGCATGGCGGGTTGCCTGGCCGTGCTGGCCGACAAGACCATCAAGCACGGCCCGCTGGAAGTGCTGCTGACCACCGACGAAGAGACCGGCATGACCGGCGCCTTCGGTCTGGAAGCGGGCTGGCTGGAGGGCGAGATCCTGCTCAATACCGACTCCGAAGAGGATGGCGAGGTCTACATGGGCTGCGCCGGCGGGGTGGATGCCAATATCCGCTTCCCCCTGGAGCGGGTCGCTGCCACCGAGGGTGAAGGTTTCGAGCTGCAGGTCAAGGGCCTGCGCGGCGGCCACTCCGGGGTCGACATCCATCGCGGCCGCGGCAACGCCAACAAGCTGCTGGTCCGTCTGCTCAAGGCCGCCGAACCGCTGGGGGTGCGCCTTGGCGATCTCAGCGGCGGCACCCTGCGCAACGCCATCCCCCGCGAGGCCCGCGCCAGCCTGCTGGTGCCCGCCGCCAGCGTGGCTGACTTCAAGGCCCTGGTGGACCGCTACGCCGGCATCTATCAGAGCGAGCTGGCCGCCACCGAGGCCAACCTCACCGTGCTGCTCACCGCCCGGGAGAAACCGGCCCAGCTCATGAGCGAGTCCCTGCAAAGCCGCCTGCTGGATGCCCTGATGGCCTGCCCGAACGGGGTGATGCGCATGAGCGACGCCATCCCGGGCGTGACCGAGACCTCCACCAACCTGGGTGTCATCAAGACACTCGAGGGGGAAGTCTATGTGCAGTGCCTGATCCGCTCCCTCATCGATTCCGGTCGCGAGAACATCGAGCAGATGACCCGCTCCCTGTTCACCCTGGCCGGCGCCAGCTGCGAGTTCACCGGCGCCTACCCGGGTTGGGCCCCGAACGTTGACTCACCGGTCATGGCGCTGGTGCGAAGCAGCTACCAGACCCTGTTTGGCGAGATGCCGAACGTCATGGTGATCCACGCAGGCCTCGAGTGCGGTCTGTTCAAGAGCGCCTACCCGGACTGGGACATGGTCTCCTTCGGCCCGACCATCCGTGGCGCCCACGCACCGGGGGAGAAGGTACACATCCCGGCGGTCGAGCGTTTCTGGCAACTGCTGGTTCACGTGCTGGAACATATCCCGGCCAAGTAAGCCAGCTCACGACCATATCGATGCCCCGCCCAGTGCGGGGCATCTTTTTTGTACTCCCTCCTCGGCCACCTCTCTCACATCCCCGATTCCACGCGCGGCCCTGGCTTGAAATCGTATCCATGAACAGGTCTGCATTTGAAAACCCTTTCCATGATTTATGTAAATTTACAACACAAAAAGTTGATCCAGCTCACATATGCCCCTAGGATCAGAACGTGACCAAGGTCACACAACCCATGAACCACAGAGAAACGAGGTCATCATATGTTCGAGAATCTGGCAGTGCTGTTCCACCTGAAGGGTGCAACCAGCAAGAAAGGTGCTGAAGAGAAAGACACTTATGCGCCTGCAACCCGCAATTACTACTTCCGTTATGGCGCCTGATATCGCCTGTCCGGATGTTGAAATTGGCAACGTAATAAAACTACAAAACAACTCAGCAATCCACACAACAGCCACCCCCATCGGGGCGCTGTCCTGCCCGGGCCAGAATTCCCACGGCCAAACCTGAACTCCAACCATGAAGATGGGGCCCGCAGGCCCCATTTTTTTATCCCGTTTCCGCCTCTATTGCGCCTCCTCGGTGCCACCTTGCAGCGATGCCGGTCGCGACGCGGCGGGCGCCGGCATCATATCGCCTTTCCCAACGGCACCGCCTCCTGCACGGGCAAGGGGAAATGGCAGGCCACCTGATGCCCCTGCCCGCCGCACGCCTCAAGGGCGGGCGAGCGGGTGCGGCACAGATCCGTTGCATGGGGGCAGCGCTGGTGAAAATGGCAGCCACTCGGCGGCGAGATGGGGGACGGTACATCCCCCGTCAGCAGGATGCGCTGGCTGCGCCGCCGCGGATCCGGCACCGGAATGGCGGAGATGAGGGCCTGGGTATAGGGATGGCGCGGTGCCAGGTAGAGAGCCTGGGCCTCGGCCAGCTCGACGATCCGGCCCAGATACATCACCGCAATCCTGTCCGAGATGTGCTTGACCACCGACAGGTCATGGGCGATGAAAATGATGGCGAGGTTCATCTCCCGCTGCAGATTGAGCAGCAGGTTCACGATCTGGGACTGCACCGACACGTCGAGCGCCGACACCGCCTCGTCACACACCAGCAGCTTGGGCTTGAGGGCGATGGCGCGAGCGATGCCGATGCGCTGGCGCTGGCCGCCAGAGAACTCATGGGGGTAGCGATCCACCGCGCTGCCGGGCAAGCCGACTTTCTCCAGCAGCTCCTGCACCCATGTCCGGCGCTGTTCGGCGTTGCCCTTACCGTGGATGATGAAAGGCTCCTCCAGGATCTGCCCAACCGTGTGGCGGCTGTTGAGGGATTCTGCGGGATCCTGGAACACGATCTGCATCTCCTGACGCAGGGATCGCATCTCCTTGGGCGAGAGGTGGGTGATGTCACGCCCCTCGAAGGTGATGGAGCCGGCGCTCGGCTCGAACAGCTTGAGCAACGAACGCCCCAGGGTGGACTTGCCGCATCCCGACTCCCCCACCAGGCCAAGGGTCTCCCCCTGCCTGAGATCAAAGCTGATGCCATCCACCGCGTAGACGGTGTATTGCTTGCGCAAGAAACCGCCACCCATCTTGAAATGCTGCTTTAAATTGCTTACCGACAACAAGCTGGTCATGACTTCCATCTCCGACGATTCATGGCAGCAGACGACCTGGTCGCCTTCCCGCCGCCAGGCTGCCCTGCGACACCCCGTCCCCGCACCAGACCGTTCATAGGCTTACCTCCTTCCAGTGGTGGCAGGCCACCCCGTGGCGTTCGCTCAACTGCTCGGTCACCGGTATCGTCTCCACGCAAAGGGGCGTGGCATGGGGGCAGCGGTTGGAGAAACGGCACCCCGCCGGCATCTCGTGCAGGGCGGGCACCTGACCCTTGATGGTCTTGAGCAGGCTCTTTGGCACATCTTCCAGACGCGGGATCGAGGCCATCAGACCATGAGTATAGGGATGGCGCGGGTGGTCAAACAGTTCATAGATATCGGCCCGCTCCACCGCACGCCCGGCATACATCACCACCACCTCGTCGCACAGCTCCGCCACCACCCCGAGATCGTGGGTGATGAAGATGATGGCCATGCCGGTCTGGGCTTGCAGCGCCTTCATCAGATCCAGGATCTGGGCCTGGATGGTCACATCGAGCGCCGTGGTCGGCTCGTCGCAGATGAGCAGGGCCGGTTCGCAGGCCAGCGCCATGGCGATCATCACCCGCTGGCGCATGCCGCCGGAGAGATTGTGGGGATAAGCCGCGAAACGCTGGGCAGGCTCGGGGATCCCCACCTTCTTCAACATGGCGATGGCGGCGTCACGGCGCTGGGCCTTGCTGTAATCGGGGCGGTGGAGGCGAAACACCTCCATCAGCTGATCGCCGACCGTCTGCACCGGGTTGAGGGCCGTCATGGGCTCCTGAAAGATCATGGAGATACGGTTGCCACGCACCTTGTACATCTGCTCCGGCGGCAGATTGAGCAGCTCCTCCCCCTGAAAGCGGATGGAGCCCGCCACCACCTGACCGTGGGGCCTTGGCAGCAACCCCATGATGGCCAGCGAGGTGACGCTCTTGCCGCAGCCGGACTCGCCGACTATCCCCAGGGTTTTGCCCGGGGCGACCTGGAAGCTGACCCCGTCGAGCACCTTGATCTTGCCGTCGTCGACGGCGAACTCCACCTCGAGATCCCGCACCTCGAGGATGGGGGACAGAGACTGCCCCTCATGATCTCTGGTGCCGGGGGCGGTGGCCTGTGTGTTGGGCATGACTGCTGCTCCCTTCTGGGCCACATCAATGATGTGCATAGGTCTTGTCGATCAGGGTGATGGGGGCCAGCGACTTGCCGTCAGCCTTGGCCTTCTGGGTCTCCTCCTTCACCTTGGGATCGATCCAGAGCAGGCCGCCACTGCTGTGGGGGTAGCCATCCATGGGCCAGTAGAGCAGATCCGGGGTGTTGCGGGTGGCGGGCACCTCCGGCAGCATCACATAGCGCCAGCTGCTGGCTCGCACGTAGTTGAGCTGAACGCCGGGCACGAAGATGGCGAGATCATAGATGCGCTGCTGGATCTGGTGGGAAAGCGCGGCCCGCTTGTCCATGTCGAACTCGACGTTGTAGGCGTCGATCAGGCTGTCGAGCTCTTTGTCAGCCACGTTGAACAGGTTGTTGGTCTGGGGCTTGTTGGCGTTGTCGGAGTGGAAGGACTCCCAGTATTGCGGATAGAGACCGCCGCCCCCCCAGCCAAGCCAGGCCGCCTCGTGTTTCTTCTCCAGCATCACCTTGAAGCCGGTGGCGCCATCCACCAGATTGAGCTCCAGATCCAGGCCCGCCTTCTTGGCCTCTTCCTTGAGCACGGTCAGCCGCTTGGAGTGCTCCTGGCTGGTGTAGGTGAGGGCCAGGGTGAGCCGCTCTCCCTTGTCGTTTTGCAGGATGCCGTCCGGCCCCTGTTTGCCGTAACCGCCCTTGGCGAAGTACTCCCGTGCCTTGGCGATGTCGTAGGCCCGCTCCGGCAGCGCGATGTCGGTGAAGGCCCCGAAGCCAGAGCCGAAGGTGGTAGCACGGTCATAGTCGCCGTGCAGCACCGTCTCTATCATCTTGTCGATGTTGAAGGCGTGCTGGATGCCGAGCCGCACGTTGAGATCCGCCAGCTTGGGATTGGCCACGTTGAGGTGAACCCCCTGCCCCCCCTGCTTGGTGTCGGTCATGGCCATCACCTTCTGCACGTATCCCTGCTTGTACTCCGGGGTGACCGCTTTCTCATGCCACCAGTTGGGCAGGATCATCTCGAAGGTGTCCAGCTCCCCCTTGAGGAAGTGGCGGAACGCGATGTTGTGGTCGCGGATCACCTGCACCTTGATGGTGTCGAGGTTGAACCTGTGCTGGTTGTAGCGATCGTCTTTTGCCCACCACTCCTTCTGCTTGCTGAAGGTGACGGACTTGCCCTTCTTCACGTCGCTCATCACGTAGGGGCCCGTGGTGGGTACCACGGCCCAGTTGTACTGCTTCACCCAGTTCGGGCCCATCTTGTAGTAGTGCTTGGGCTGGGGCCACAGTTCGGTGGTGTTGAGGAGATCGAGCTTGGCCTTGCGGCTGCCCGCCTTGACCAGGATGGTGTGGTCGTCAATCTTCTCCACCGCCACCACCTCGGTGGTGTAGTAGTTGTTGAACCAGGGGCCCTTGATGTCCTTGGAGCGCATCATCTCGTAGCCGAAGGTGTAGTCATCGGCGGTGACCGGCTTGCCGTCGGACCACTTGGCGCGCGGGTCGAGCCTGAAATAGACGGTCTGGCTGTCCGGCGCGATGGCCCAGGCATTCGCCAGGGCCGGAATGGGGTTGCCCGTGTTGGGATGGAAGCTGATGAGCCTCATCTGGTTGTCGAGGATGAAGGAACGGAACGAGCCGTTGGAATCCGGCCCCACTGTGCGAAACGTCAGCGGGAAGCTGTCGACGAAGAGATTGAGGTTGCCGCCGGGCAGCGCCTTGGGAGAGGCGAACACGGGGTCGGTGTCGTTGGTCTCCCACGTCAGATCCGCGGGCAGGCTGGCCGCCCACACCCAGGATCCGTTCAACAGCAGAAAGAAAGCACCTGTCCATTTGATTTTATTGTTCATGTTTGACTTCCTGGTCATACCCCTGCACTGGGGGCGTCTTCATTAAGGGTCTTGTCGATGTGCCCTGGCAAGGCGCCACCGCTCACTGATAACGGGTAAATTTGCGCGGATCGAACGCCTCCCGGATGGCCTCCCCGATGAAGGAGACCATGATGAGCACCAGACTCACCGCCGCCACCACCGAACTCACGATCCAGATGGCGTCGAGGTTGTTGATCCCCTGGGAGAGCAGCTCCCCCCAGCTCGGGGTCGGCGGCGCCAGGCCAAAGCCCAGGTAGTCCAGCGCCGTCAGGGTGGAGATGTTGCCCACCACGGCAAACGGGGCCAGGGTGACGATCATCATCAGGGTATTGGGCAGAATATGGTTGAAGATGATGCGCCGGGTGCTCGCCCCCTGGGCCCGCGCCGCCATCACGTAGTCCCGCGCCCGCTCCTTGTAGGTGAGGGTGCGCATGTACCAGGTGATCCCCATCCAGCCGAACAGCACGTTGATGCCGACGAACAGGCCGAAGTTCGGCTTGGCCAGGGAGACCAGGATCATGATGACGTAGAGGAAGGGCACCTGGGACCAGATCTCGATGAAACGCTGCATCAGGAGATCGAACCGACCGCCGAGGAACCCCATCATGCAGCCGATGCTGACCCCGATGACATAGCTCGCCACCAGCGCGATGAAGGCAAAGCCGATGGCGATGCGAAAGCCGTAGACCAGCCGTGCCAATACATCGCGACCGCTGGTGTCGGTGCCGAGGAAGTGGCGCTCCGCCAGGCTCGGGGCATAGGGCGGATAGGCTTCCTCCTTGAAGTCCTGCTCATAGGGGTTCCAGGGGACCAGGGGCAGCAACACCCAATCCCCCTTATCTTCCTTCGCAAATTGGCTCTTGAGCTGGCGGTAGTTGGTCTCGTACTCGTAGTCGAGCCCGAAGTGCTGGCCCGGGATCACGTCCCCATAGGTGGGGAAATAGAGCTCCCCCTGATAGCTCACCGCCAGGGCCCGGCTGTTGACCAGCAGTTCCGCCAGCAGAGAGATGACCACCAGGACCGAAAAGATGACAAAGGAGTAGTAGCCGCGCTTTATCGACTTGAAGCGCTTGAGTTTTTTCAGAGTTACCGGATTCAGGTTCATGCTCACTCTCCAAACCGCACGCGGGGATCGACCAGGGCAACGCAGATGTCGGAGACAATGTTGCCCACCAGCATCAGCATGGAGGTGATGGCCAGAATGCCCATGACGGTGGGGTAATCCCGCTCGACGATGGCCTCGTAACCGAGCAGGCCGATGCCGTCGATGTTGAAGATGGTCTCGATGAGGAAGGAGCCCCCGAAGAAGACGGTGAGCACCGACCCTAAGTGACTCGCGATGGGGATCAGGCTGTTGCGCATGGCGTGATCGGTCACCGCCTTGCGAAACGGCAACCCCTTGGCCACGGCGGTGCGCACATAATCCGCCGACAGGTTCTCCATCAGGCTGTTCTTCATGGTCATGGTGAGGATGGCGAAATCCCCGATGGCGTAGGCGATGAGCGGCAGCAGGGCGTGGGCGAAGACGGTGCGGATCTGATCCCAGCTGCTCTCCATCCCGTCAAACTCGTCCCCCGGGAAGCCCCCCATGGGCAACCACTCCAGATGGAACGCAAAGACGGTGATGAGGAAGATCCCCACCACGTAGGCGGGCAGCGCATAGGCCATGTAAATGAGCATGGAGCTCAAGGAATCGAAGCGGCTGTTGTGCCTGAGCGCCTTGGCCACCCCGAGCGGGATGGAGACGGCATAACTCAGCAGAAAGGTGGCGAGCCCGAAGAAGGCGGTCACCGGCAACCTCTCCTTGATGAGATCCCACACCGGCTCGTAATAGCGGGTCGACTCCCCGAGATCCAGCACCGCCAGCTTCTGCAACCAGTCCCAGTAGGCGACCAGCATAGGCTTGTCGAGACCGTAGAACGCCTTGAGCTCTTCAATCTGTTCGTCGGAGAGTGCCTGCGCCCCCTTGCTGCCACTGGAGCGGCCGGACTCGTTTTGCGAGACCTGCGCCTGCAGCAGCATGCGCTCGACCGGGCCGCCCGGCACGAAGCGGGTGATGGTGAAGACGAGCAGGGTGATACCGAGAAACGTCGGGATGATCAAAAGCATCCGACGTAGGAAATACGACAGCATGGTGGAACCTCGTCCTTGTTGTTCTTTTATGGCCAGTCACATCCGGTGACGGGCCTATCCTTACCTGGCATTACTCACTGAATTGACTGGCATTGGCAGACAATCCGGCTCGGTCACTGTAAAAGCTCTGCAACAAAAATCAAGTAGAACCCTGTCTGCGACCAGGAATGTCCCCCCGCAGCATATCCCGCGGATGATTTTTTCCAAAAAACCCAACTTCAATATAAAAAACTGCTACGCCTACCCGTCCAACTCGATTTTAATTATTAAAAAATTAATTACACAGGTGTTTTAATCCATGCAAAGCAAAGCAAAATCAACAAGTTAATGACAAGCCGGACTGCTTTCTTATTTACCTATAAAAGAAGAGGGATAGCCGCCCCCACCCTCCGTTCCCCGGAAAACGCTCTCGCCACAAAAGCAGATGAAAATACTGCAAAAAACCGTTTTCTCGATATCGACACCGGAGTGACAAGCGACTTATCGATAAGTTCAAAAATAATCAATAAAATTGTAAAAATCGAAATTAACAACATCTTTACATAAGTTGACGCGGCATTTACGGAATAAAACGCCAAAATATTCCATCAAGTGCATATTCCCATCTAATTCCCTCTGCTGCCCCCATCCCCGCCGCTCCATTTGACGTCAATCATCAAACCTTGATAAGCCTTACGCACCGCTCCAACGAGGGCGGTATGGAAGCAAACAAAAAACAATCAGGAAGGATACTAGCGATGCTTAGGAAAAGCAGACTCTCTGCTGCCGTCGCGTTTGCCTTGGCGAGCGCGGCAGTAGTGGCTACCCCTGTCCTGGCCGAAGAGGGCCAGAACGTCGAAAAACTGCAAAAAATCAAGGTCACCGGCTCGCGGATCTCCCGTGTCGATGTGGAAGGCGCCACCCCGGTCGTCTCCGTGACCAAGGCGAAAATCGAGCAATCCGGTCAGCAGACCGTCGCCGATTACCTCAAGCAAGCCTCCTACAACTCCTTTGGCGGTGTCTCCCCTGCCTCCGGCAGCTCCTTCCAGTCCCAATCCACCGTCGGCCTGCGCGGCCTGGGTTCCGAGCGTACCCTGGTTCTGCTGAACGGCAAGCGGGTAGCGGGTTCCCCCACCATGGGCGGCACCTCCATCAACCTCAACACCATCCCCATGGCCGCCGTTGAGCGGGTCGAGGTCAACCTGGACGGCGGCTCCGCCATCTACGGTTCCGACGCCATTGGTGGCGTGATCAACGTGGTGCTCAAAGAGGGCTACGAAGGGCTGGACTTCCAGGGCCGCATTGGCTCCCCGAGCGAAGAGGGCGGCGACGAGAAGAGCGGCTCCATCGTGGCAGGGGTGGCCGGCGAGAAGGGCTCCCTGATGGCGGTCTACGAGCACGACAAGAAGGACGTCATCTACAGCCGGGATCGCGATTATCTCTCCAAACAGGGCAACGATGCCCCCAGCGCCTATGGCCGCAACGTGGAAGGGATCACCGGCCTCGATGCAAACGGGGATCCCATCTGGAAATACGGCCCCCTGGCCGGCGCCACCAATGCCGACGGCACCTGTAAGTCCCCCTTCGTCGGGTTCGAGGACGGCTGTAACTTCAACTACGGCCAGGTGGCTGCCACCACGGCCTCCCGCAGCCGCGACACCCTGTACGTGAACGGTCGCTATCACATCAACGACAACGTCGACTTCGTGCCGCAGCTCATCGGCTCCCGGGTCGAGAGTTTCGGCCGCTTCGCCCCTGCCGCCGGCGCCTTCACCATCGATCCGGCCAACCCGAAGAACGCCCAGTTCTTCGCCGACAACGGCCTGGATGCCGCCGCCACCCAGGGGCTGGGTGAAGCTGCCTATGCCTACTACCGCTTCAACAACGTCGGCCCCCGCGACAACTTGGTCACCGACATGACCGGCAGCATGAACCTGGGCTTCGAGGGTACCATCACCACTGAAAGCGTCGGCGACATGCAGTGGAACGCCGGCTACATGTACTCCAAGACCGACAACAAGGAGAACGGCACCGGTTACGTACTGAAGTCCGCCGCCCAGCAGGCGGTCGCCGACGGCAAGTTCGTCGGTGGCGAGTTCGACGCCTCCACCACGGCCTCCATGGCCGCCGACACCAGCCGCCGCTCCACCATGGACTTCTACCAGTGGTACGCCGGTGTCCAGTGGGACATGGGTGAACTGCCGGCCGGTCCGGTCAGCTGGTATGCCGGTGCCGAGTACAACGACTGGGTCTATGCCGACAAATACGACGCCCAGTCCGAAGCCGGCAACATCATCGGCTCCTCCGGCAACTCCTCCGGTGGCGTGCGTGACGTGACTGCCGCCTACATCGAGTCCCTGGTGCCCATCACCGAGCAGATCGAGCTGAACGTGGCCGGTCGCTTCGACAAGTACAGCGACTTCGGCAGCGCCTTCTCCCCCAAGGCGAGCCTGCGTTACCAGCCGCTGGACAACCTGATGCTGCGCACCTCCTGGTCCCGTTCGTTCCGCGCCCCCAGCCTGAGCGACCTCTACTCGGCTGACTCCTACTCCGCCGACTGGGCCAAGGACTATGTCTACTGCGAGGCCAACGGCATCTCCGCTGCCGACTGCCCGAACCGCCAGTACGACACCACCCGTACCTCCAACGAGGAGCTGAAGGAAGAGACCGCGGACACCTGGAACTTCGGGGTGGCCTACAGCCCGGTGGATGACCTGAACCTCTCCCTGGACTACTACACCATCAAGATCGAGGACGTGATCCAGCTGAACTCCCTGCAGTCCGTCATCTATGACGAGCTGAACAGCGGCGGCTCCAGCTACATCACCCGCAACAGCCAGGGCAAGATCAGCGGCGCCATCGCGCCCATGGTCAACCTGGGCACCCTCAAGACCTCGGGTCTTGATCTGAAGGTGGACTACAAGTACGACCTGAACTACGCCACCATCCGCTACGACCTGGGCGGTACCTACATCCTCGAGTACGAGGAAGGTCTGTACGCCGGTGGCCCCGTCATCGACAAGATCGGCCAGAACGGTCTGCCCCAGATGCGCTTCAGCTCCGGTGTGGGTATCAACGTTCCCCAATGGTGGAACATGGATACCTACCTGAGTGCGAATTACATCGACTCCCAGAGCCAGGACTACATCGCCAATACCGGTGAGGAAGTGGGCCACATCGCGTCCCAGACCACCTGGAACCTGAACGTCGGTGTGGAAGCGCCCTGGAACGGCAAGATCCAGGTCGGGGTGAAGAACATGTTCAACTCGGGCCCGTCCCTCGAGAGCGATGGCTTCACCTATAACGAAGATCTCTACAGCATCGACGGTCGCATCTACTACCTCGACTACAGCCAGAAGTTCTAATTCACCTGCAGATGACAAGCCGGCCCGTTCGGGCCGGCTTTGCCCAAGGTCCCAAGGAAGTTACGGAGATAGGGTAATCCTATGAAGACAAGGACAATTACAATGAAGAAAGCGCTCCTCGGCAGCCTGATTTCGGCTGCCTTGCTGACCAGCTTCAATCTGAGTGCCGCCACCGCCGGTCAGGCCGTGGACGCTCAAGCCGCCACCGACAATGCATCCAAAGTTTCCCAGCAGAAGATCGACAGCTACGCCGAGTCTGCCGAGTCTGCCCTGGCCCAGTACAAGGCCGCCCTGCGCCAGGTGGACAGCCTGCGCGCCTACAACGAGCAAGTGGGCAAGATGGTCGACTCCCAGAGCGCCGAACTCGCCTCCATGCAAAAGCAGATCGCCCAGATCGACCAGACCAGCACCGAAGTGGTGCCCTTGATGCTCAAGATGATCGACTCCCTCGAGCAGTTCGTCTCCCTGGATCTGCCGTTCCAGAAGGTGGAGCGTGAGGACCGCGTGGCGGCCCTGACCGATCTCATGAACCGGGCCGACGTCACCATCTCCGAGAAGTACCGCAAGATCCTCGAGGCCTACCAGATCGAGGAGGGCTTCAGCCGCACCATCGAAGCCTACAAGGCGAGCCTGGACAAGGATGGGGACGAGAAGACCTACGAGTTCCTGCGCGTCGGCCGCATCGCCCTGCTCTACCAATCCCCGGATGGCAACGAGACCGGCATGTGGAACAAGCAGACCCGCCAGTGGGAAGAGTTGCCCCAGGAGTATCGCAGTGCAGTGGAACAGGGCCTTCGCATCGCCAAGAAGCAGGCGCCTCCCGCCCTCATCAAGCTGCCGGTTCAAACTGCGGAGAAAGCATCATGAAAGGAATCAAACTTGCCATCGCCTCGCTGATCGCGGGCGCTACCCTGGTCACCCTGCCGGTGACCGCCGCCGAGAAACCGGTGGATCTGAACGCCCTGCTCAATCAGGTCAAGGCTGCCAGCACCAGCGAATCCCAGCTCAACAAGGAGCGGGAAGCCCGCTTCCTGGCTGACAAGAACGAACAAGGGGCCCTGCTCGCCAAGGCCAAGGCGGATCTCGCCGCCGAAGTCGCCAGGGGCGAAAAGCTCAAGGCCACCTTCGATGCCAACGACAAGCAGCTCACCGAGCTGACCGAAACCCTGCGCCAGCGCTCCGGCAACATGGGCGAGATGTTTGGCGTGCTGCGCCAGTTCGCCGGTGAATTCAAGGGGATCTTCAATGCCTCCGCCCGCCGGGTCGAACATCCCGAGCAGACTGCCCTGCTGACTCGCCTGGCCGAGAGCAAGGAACTGCCCTCCAGCGATGACCTGACCGCCTTCTGGACCACCACCCTCAGCCGCATGGTCGACGGTGGCAAGGTGAGCCAGATCCCGGCCACCGTGGTCTACGGCGAGGGCAACCAGGCCCAGAAGACCGTGACCCAGATCGGCGAGTTCAACACCGTCTCCGAAGGCAAGTACCTCACCTTCGTGCCGGAGACCGGCAAGTTCGAACAACTCTCCCGCCAGCCCGAGAACGCGGTGCTGGAACCGGTCGCCAAGTTTGAACAGGGTGGCGGCAGCGTCGAACCCATCTTCATCGACCCGTCCCGCGGCGTGATCCTCTCCCTGCTGGTGCAATCGCCGACCCTCAAGGAGCGCATCGATCAGGGTGGCTCCGTGGGTTACGTGATCCTGGCGCTGGGTGTCATCGGTACCCTGCTGGCCCTGTTCTGCGGTGCCCGTCTCTCCCTCATCGGCGGCGCCATGCGCAAGCAACTGAAATCCGAGCAGATCATCAAGGGCAACCCCATCGGCGAGATGCTGGGAGCCTACCAGGATCACCGGGGTGACAACATCGAGGATCTGGAATCCAAGCTCGACGAGATCATCCTGCGCAACGTGCCCAAGCTGGAGAAGGGCATCAGCCTCATCAAGCTGATCGCCTCTGTCGCCCCGCTGCTGGGCCTGCTGGGTACCGTGGTCGGGATGATTGCCACCTTCCAGGCCATCACCCTGTTCGGTACCGGCGATCCCAAGCTGATGGCGGGGGGTATCTCCGAGGCCCTGGTGACCACCATGCAGGGTCTGGTCGTGGCCGTGCCCATGCTGTTCCTCTACACCATCGTGCAGACCCAGAGCCGCCGTCTGATCCAGGTACTGGAAGAGCAGAGCGCCGGTTTCGTTGCCCGTTATCAGGAACGTCTGCACGCCGCCAAAGCCGCAGCCTAAGGAGTCACCCATGTGGTTCTGGTTGATTGAAGAAGTCGAGTCGGTCCGCCGGTTTCTGGGATTGGGGGGCGACGTGCTGGTCGCCCTGTTCTTCCTGACCCTGATGATGTGGGCCCTGCTGCTGGAGCGCTGGTTCTACTTCATGGCGGTCTATCCCCAGCAGGTGAAACAGACCAAGACGGCCTGGCTGGCCCGCACCGATCACCTCTCCTGGTCCGCCAGGCAGATCCGCCGCGAGCTGGTCTCCCAGGTCGCCATGGCGGTGGACAAGGGGATGCCGGTCATCAAGGTGCTGATCGCCCTCTGCCCGCTGATGGGGCTGCTCGGGACCGTGGTGGGCATGGTGCAGGTGTTCGATACCCTGGCCATCACCGGCACCGGCTCCCCCAGGGCGATGGCCTCGGGGATCTCCAAGGCGACGGTACCGACCATGGCGGGCATGATTGCCGCCCTTTCCGGCCTGTTTTTTGTCAGCCGGCTCGATCACAAGGCCAAGCTGGCCGTGCAGAAGCTGGAAGACAACCTGAAACACGGCTGATGCAGGATGCACATCCCCGGCCGGGCCATGCCCGCCGGGGCACAGAACAAGCAAGGAGTTTTTGCCATGAGAAAACGTCACAGCGACAGCGGTGCTGACGAGGCGGCCATCGATTTGACCCCCATGCTGGACATCGTGTTCATCATGCTGATCTTCTTCATCGTCACCACCTCGTTCGTCAAGGAGTCCGGCGTGGAGATCAACCGCCCGAGCGCCAGCACGGCCGAGACGGTGAAGAAGGGGAACATCATGGTCGCGGTCCGCGAGAACGGCCAGGTCTGGGTCGACAAGCGCATCGTCGAAGTGGGTGCCGTGCGTGCCAACATCGAGCGGCTGCGGGCGGAGAACCCGGAAAGCGCCGTGGTGATCCAGGCCGACAGCGAATCCCGTTCCGGTCTGGTGGTGCAGGTCATGGACCAGATCCGCATGGCCGGTGTCCAGAACATCTCCATCGCCGCCGACAAGAGCAGCTGATGCCGGAGCGAATGCCATGAGATACCTGATATCGTTAGCGGTCTCCTGCGTGGTGGTGTTCTTCCTGTTCCTGGGAATGAACAAGCTCATCACGCCGGATCACCGGGAGCTGACGGAGCGGGAGGACGTCACCATGACCGACTTCATCCGCCTCAAGCCTCAGGAGACCTTGCAAGAGAAACAACGGGAACTGCCCAAGCCGCCGCCCCCGAACCGCCCGCCGCCCCCGCCCGAGATGGAGGTGGCGAGCACGGACAGGCCGCAGATGGAGAGCTCCCCCATGGACATGCCCAAACTCGACATCCCGGTCAACATCGGTGGCGGCAACGCCCTGGGTGCCTACAGCACCGGCGGCGGTGGCGGCGGCATGGGTGGCAACAACGGCGCCATCCCGATGGCGACCTTCGAGCCCATGATGCCCCGCAAGGCGGCCCTGGCCGGTCTTGCGTCCGGCAAGGTACTGGTGGAGTTCACCGTCACCGAGCGCGGTACCGTGAGCAACATCCGCATCGTCAAGGAAGAGCCCCGCAGCTATGACCTCGGCAAGGCGGCGCGCCAGACCATTGCCAAGTGGACCTTCAAGCCGGCCATGGTGGACGGCAAGCCGCAGGCCAGTCGCATGCAGCAAGAGATCGAGTTTGCGACCAACTAAGGAGGGTGGCGATGAAAAAGTTACATACCCTGATCCTCGCCCCGGTGGCCATGGCGGTGCTGCTCAGCACCGCCACCTGGGCCGCCGAACAACCCGCCCTGTCTGACCGCGCCTACCGCGCGGTCAACAAGGCCCAGGCGTTGATCACCGAGAAGAAATACGGCGAGGCCAATGCCAAGCTGCAGGAGGCGCTGTCCGGCGCCGGCGAGCGGGTCTACGACAAGGGGGTCATTTTGCAGACCCTGGGCTTCGTGGCGGCGCAGCAGGAGAAGTACGGTCAGGCGACCAAGTACTTCGCCGACGCCATCGCCACCGGCGGCCTGCCGCCCCCGGTGGCCCAGCAGGTGCGCTACAACCTGGCCCAGCTCTACATGGCGGAGGGGAACTTCAAGGGTTCCATCAACACCATGAAGGAGTGGTTCGCAAACCTCGGCAAGGACGAGAAGCCGACCCCGCACGCCTACATCACCCTGGCCAACGCCCATGTGCAGCTCAAGCAGTACCGGGAAGCCATTCCGGCGGTGGACAACGCGATCAAGCTCTCCGCGGGCAAGGCGCCGGAGTCCTGGTACCTGCTGAAGATGGCGGCCCACTACGAGCTGAAACAGTACAAGCCGGCCACCGAGGTGCTGACCGCCCTGGTGGACCGCTACCCGGAGAAGAAGAAGTACTGGACCCAGCTCTCGGCCATGCACATGCAGGCGGGCAACGATGCCAAGGCCCTGGCGGCACTGGAAGGGGCCTACAACCTCGGCATGCTGACCGAAGCCAACGAGTTGCAGCGGCTCGCCAACTACCTCGCCTTCGCCGGCATTCCCCACCGCGCCGCCCGCGTGATGGAGAAAGCCATGAAGGAGGGGCAGATCGAGAGCACCGCGGCCAACTACAAGACGCTGGCCAACTACTGGCATCAGGCCAAGGAGCTGGACCCGGCCATCGACACCCTGGCCAAGTCCTACAAGCTGGCCCCCAATGCCGAGCTGCAGCTCAAGATGGCGCGCATGATGATCCAGAGCAAGCGCTACCAGGATCTGGTGGCCTTCGCCGCCAAGCCTGCCGCCAACGCCAGCGGCGAGCAGCGGGCGGATCTGAAGTTCCTGACCGGGGTCGCCTATTTTGAGCAGCAAAAGCCCAAGGAGGCGCTCTCCGCCTTCACTCAGGCCGCCCAGAATGGCAATGTCAGTGGTCGCGCTTCCCCCTGGATCAGCTTCTTGAAAGAGCAGCAGGGCGGCGCCGTCACCCAATAAAGCTGCGCGGCCCGGCTGGCGGGGCGGGGATCTCCCCGACTCGGCATCCGGGCCGCGACACATCGACAAGGGGGTCACCCCGCAGATTGCCTTGGTGGCAATTGGCCGCTCTTCGGAGCGGTCTTTTTTATGGCACCGCCCCTGCCCTTTCCCCCCCTTCTCCTGATACAAGGCACAAAAAAATCCGGAGCCTGGGCTCCGGATTGGGTCGTTGCGTTGCGAGAAAACAGGCCATGCAAAGTGCCGGCCTGCCGCTCAAACGGTCATCAGTAGCTGCACACCAGCTTCCAGCTGCCGTCGCCCACTCTGAGTTCGCTGCTGGTATAGCAGCCTAGACAACTCAGTAGCTGCATATCAGTTTCCAGCTGCCATCGCCCGCCTTGGGCTCGCTGCTGGTCCACCAGTTGGCCTGCCACACCCTCTTGTTGTGGGTCATGCGGTCGTTGCCATTGGCGTGATCCCCGCGCGGCCAGGTCGGATAGGCGTTGTAGTCCGCCGGGTTGACGTTCTGGCTGGCACAGGTGGTGCCACCGCTGCCGCCGTCACCACCGCCACTGCTGCCCAGCACCGCCTCGGCCAGGGCCGGGAAGTCGGACTTCAGGCCTATGGTCTGGCTGCCGGCAATCAGGCGCATGCCACTCGGCACGCCGGCGGCCGGCAGGTAGTAGGTCATGGCCACTTCCACGTCGGTGCCCGGCGTCCAGGCTTTCCAGACCGGCAGCGTCAGAGCCACCTTGTGGAAGTCCTTCTCATTGGCGATGCCGTCCGAGTTCTGGTTGCCGCCGCTCTCCACCACTTTCAGTCCCATGCCGCTCTGGTCGGTGATGGTGTCTGAGGTGGAGGTGGGGACCAGGAACTCGATGCGGGTGCCGCCAGGTATGGTCTGGGTCGACTTGTTGGTGAGCTTGAGGGTCGGGTTGATCGGGTAGTTGGAGTCCCCTTCCTTGAAGCCGGAGAGGCTCACGCCGATGTCGAGCTGGGCAGCCGGCGCCGGCAGATCATTCTGCTTCAGGGCCGCCTTGTCGGCCTTGCTGAACTTCTCGTAGGCAAGGCTGGTGAGGGTGCTGCCCATCACGTACTCGTTCTTCGCGGCGTCGAAGTCATAGTCCCCCGCCATCTCCCAGAACATGACGCCCCCCAGGCCCCGCTTGACGATGTAGTCGAGCTTGTGACCCATGGACTCTTCATCTTCGGTGGAGAGGAACACCTTCTTCTGCTCGTTCCAGAGCCAGGGCGCATGGGCCTTGTCGTCGTAGTAACGCACATACTGGCCTTGCATCACGTGGGCCGGGTTGTTGGGATCCAGACCCCAGGCCTGGCCGTAGCTCGGCAGGGTGGTGATGCCGAGGCTGGCCGCGTGCTCCAGGTTCTTGGCATGCCACATGGGCACGGCGCCGCCGCCAATCTCCTTGCCGTTCTTGTCAAGGTCATGCCAGATGTTGTCGATGCCCACCGCCCCGTTGCCGCACGGAATGGTGCTGCCACCGGTGCCCGGCTGGCAATCGCTCTGGCTCGGCAGCGCCGCCTTGCCACCCAGACCGTGGGTGCCACCGCTGACCCCCTGCCAGCCACGGGTGTAATAGGGCACCCCTATGTTGATCTTGCCCGCCGCCAGGGCACCACGGAAGTAGTGGGCCGCCCAGGCGGAGTTGAGATAGCCGATGCCGCCAAACTGGGCCTGGGTGTAGACACCCCACTGGGACAACTCGGGATCCGCCTTGTTGTCGAACAGGGCGGCGTTGTGACCGACGAAGTGGTTCCAGGCACCGTGGAAGTCATAGGTCATCAGGTTGACGTAGTCGAGGTACTGGGTGACCTGGAAGTTCTCCATGCCGCGCAGCAGGTAGGCCGAGGCCGGCGAGGCGATGGTCAGCATGTACTTGCGACCGTCCTCGGTGCCGGCGCTGTCGAGCTTGTTGCGCAGGGTCTTCATCAGCACTTCATAGTTCGCAAAGAGCTTGCCGCGACACTGGTTGGAGAGCGGGAAATCGTTGGGGTTGCCCGCATCCTTCATAGAGGTGGGGTACTCGTAGTCGATATCCACCCCATCGAAGCCGTACTGGCGGATGAAGCCCACGGCCGAGTCGGCAAAGGCGTTGATGCCGGCGGTGTTGACCGAGCAGTCACCCTTGGTGGTGGCGGCGTAGAAGCCGCGGGTATCGGCCCAGCCCCCGACGGAGATGAGGGTCTTCACGTCCGGGTACTGCTTCTTGTACTTGGACAGCAGGTTGAAGTGGCCCTGATAGGCGAACTCCGGATCCATCTCGGCGCCCGGCACCCCGTTCCAGGTCAGCTTGGTGGCGGCGTCATCCACCTTGATGGTGTGACTCTGCTCGTCCACCGCCGCGAAGGCGTAGTTGATGTGGGTGATCTTGTCCCAGGGAATGTCGCTCACCAGGTAGGCGGGCAGGCCGTTCTTGCCGGTGCGCCAGGAGGTGAAATACCCGATGACGCGGCGGCCGTGGTCATCCCCCATGCACTCGCTGCCGTCGGCGCGGTAGATCTGGCGCACGTCGCAGGAGAGGTTGCCGCCGGTAGGGGGCAGGGCCGCCTCTTCCACCTGCTCGTCCACCTGGGCCGACTCGCCAGAGAGGTTGGTCTTGTCGGTCGCCACCAGCTTGAGGCCGGTCAGCCCCTTGTTCTGGGGCGTCCAGCTCAGCTGCCAGGGGGCGCTGGTGTCCTCGCCCACCTTCTGGCCATTCACGAAGAGCTCGACCTTGGCGACGTCGTCATTGGCGTCGGTGACATTGCCGCTCACGGTGAGGGCGCGGCCCAGGGTCACCCTGGCACCGGCGGCGGGGCTTGCGATGCTCACCCTGGGCGCCTCTGGCGCCACCACGGCGGCGACCTTGAAGCTCGAATCCGCCTCGCTCAGCACCTTGCCGTCTTTATCCAGCGCCCGGGCCTTGAGGGCGTGATTGCCCGCACCGGCAGCAGACCAGCTGGCACTCCAGGGAGAAGCCGTGGCGGTGGCGACCAGGGTGCCGTCGATGAGGTATTCCACCCGGGCGAGCGCCGTGACCGGGCCGCTCAACGTCACCGCCAGGGCCACACTGGCCCCCTCGCTGACGCTGGCACCCACGGCGGGGGAGCCGATGGCGACGACCAGGGACGGTGGCGGCACCTCGCCACCATACAGCTTCCAGGCATCGGCCCAGACGGTGCCGACCCCGGGGGCATAGTGGTAGGGGGACGCGCCGCACCAGCCGGAGTAAGGGAATTCCTTGCATTCATAGAGGGCGCCTGCGTTGCTGACGATGTCGCCAGCCTTGTAGGCGGTGCCGGCCTGATAGGCGGGGTAAGCGGCCTGCGCCCAGGCAGGGACGGCCGCAAGGGCGACCAGCATGGCAAGCCTGCTGGGCCTCAAGATCTGTTGCATATTGTTATCTTCCTTGTTTTGTCTTGGCTTCAATACCGGGAAAAGCGCAATCGCAACAGGGAACAAGGGAGCGACAACAGGCCATGGACGGGCCACAAACCCTCAAGTCACCCTGGGTAACCCCGCTGTCTGGCCCGGATGGGACAGATCGGAGGCTTTGCGTCCCGGCATCACTGCCGGTTTGCCCTTTGCCTGGGTTCCGTGAGGAACGGCTCGAGTATAGGAAGCAAGTGACCACTGCTCAATCTTTATTCTCGAAGGAAAATATGTGAATGCTGGCGGCCTCACACTTTTCGCTCCCACCTGATGACAAATAGATCATCAATATCAAACTGTTAGCCACGTCAAAAAATGGCAGATGGGCTCCTTTGTCTCCTCATAATGTGCGTTGGTTCACTGGTCAGAGCTGCCAGAAATGTGACAATGCGCGCCCTTGGCCACGATGCCAAGGCTATGGAAACACTGGCAAAATAAAAAAAGGAATACCCATGAAAGGAACACCTACCCTGCTGTCGCTGGCCGTGGGGCTCGCGCTCGCGTCCCCGTCTCTCTACGCCGCCGGCTTCAGTTGCCCGGCCGACAGTGCCCTCACCCCCATCCCCGCCATCCAGGGCAGCGGCGACAAGAGCCCCCTCGTCCCGGACGATCAGTTCGAAAGCGCCCAGAGCGTCTCGGTCAAGGCGGTGGTCTCGGGTCTGGGGGAAAGCCTCAACAAGGGCTTCTACCTGCTGGATGTGCAGGGGGACGGCAACCCCGAGACGTCGGACGGCATTTTCGTCTACCTCAACGACAAGAACTTCGCCAGCAAGTACCCGGACATCCAGCCGGGCGCCCTGGTCTGTCTGGAGGCCAAGGTCGAGGAGTATTACGGCCACACCCAGCTCAAGCCCCTGTTTGACGGCAGCACGCCGCGCCTGACAACCCTGGCCCAGGGCGCCGCCCCGGCCGCCACGGCGCTGCGGGTACTGGAGGGGGAAACCCTGGCCCGGGCCCTGGAGCGTCACGAAGGGATGCGGGTACGCCTTGACGCCGACAGCGCCCTCAAGATAAGCCGCAACTTCAGCTACGACTATGCCGCCCGGCGCAACAACCTGGTGCTCGCTCACGGCGCCCCGCTGATGAAGCCGACCCAGCTCCATGTGGCGAGCAGCCCCGAGGCCGTGGCGCTGGCCGAGGCCAACGCCAGCAACCGGGTCTTCCTCGAGTCGGACGTCAAGGCGGGGGACGGCAAGCTCCCCTGGCTGCCCGCCTGGGAGCCGGAGCAGGGTTACCTGCGCATCGGCGATGCCCCTGTCAATCTGGAGGCCATGGTCGGCTACAGCTACAACGAGTACCGCCTGATCGTGCCCCGGGATCAGACCATCACCGCGGGGGATCTGCTGCGCACCGGCGACAACGACCGCCAGAGCGCCCCGGCCCGCCTGGATGGCACTGACCTTCGCATCGGCAGCTTCAACGTGCTCAACTACTTCACCAGCCACTCCAGCGTGGGGGGCGCCCTCAACGTGCTCTGCGCGGATCAGGCGGATGCGGACAGCGCCAAGGGCTGCAACCGCGGCGCCAAGAGCCTGGAGGAGTTCCAGTTGCAGCGCGCCAAGATCGTCAACGCCATCACCGAGATGGACGCCGACCTGCTCGGCCTGATGGAGATGGAGAACAACGGCTTTGACGAGCACGCAGCCCTCCACGATCTGGTGGAGAGCCTCAACGCCAGGCAGAAGGAGGCGAGCAAGCACTACGCCTTCGTCACCCTGCCCAAGGCCCTGCTCACGGAGGATCGCTTCTTTGGCGGCGACGCCATCATGGTGGCCATGATCTACCGCCCCGCCCTGCTCACCCCGAGCGGGGATGCCGACGTCATCCCCCTGCCCCAGCAGCGCTACACCACGGGCGGCGTCACCAAGAGCGCCGGTCAGCGGGACTCCCTAGTCCAGCGCTTCACCGTGGCGGGCAGCGACGCCCCCCTGACCCTGGTGGTCAACCACCTCAAGTCCAAGGGGTCGGGCTGCTATGAGAACGGGGATGGCAAGACGGAGCCTGCGGATCTGCAGGGCAAGTGCACCGAGTTTCGGGTGAGCGCCGCCAAGGTGCTGGGGGAGGCGGTGAGCAAGATGCCGGGCCAGGTGCTGCTGGTGGGGGACTTCAACTCCTACGCCAAGGAGGATCCCATCCGTGTGCTGACCGACTATGCGCCGGTCGCGGGGGAGCGCCAGATCCGCTCCGCCTCCCACACCTACATCGGCGACAAGCCCTATGAGCAGATGGGCCGGACGGTGGCCAAGGGTTACGGCCTGGTGGATCTGAACGTCAAGTTCAACCAGGAGAAGGCCATCTCCTACAGCTACGAGGCCGAGCTCGGCACCCTGGACTACGCCCTCGCCAACTCGGCGCTGGCTGACAAGGTGGTGGCGGTGGCCGACTGGCACATCAACTCCTTCGAGAGCAACCTGTTCGAATATGGCAGCGCCTACACCGGCGACCTCATCAAGTCGGACAACCCCTTCAGCGCCTCGGACCACGACCCCGTCATCGTCGATCTCAAGCTCAAGGAAGCGAGCAAGGGGGGTGGCGGCGCCATGGGCGCCCTGCTGCTGGCCCTGTTGCCGCTCGCCTGGCGGCGCCGTCGCTAAGACGCGGCATCCTCGATGCCAGGTGCAAAGCCCGCGATGATCGCGGGCTTTTTTTGTGCCATGGCCATTTGAAAAACAAATGCAAAGGGCCACATCATGGGATTAATAAATACCTTGTTGCCCCACTCCGCCCCTTTCCCGGGGGGCTGGCACCCTGCCGACGGGGAAACCCGGTGCTGACTCCAGGGGCCGGATAGCGTATCCCGCAGGTTGCCGAACGAACCAACCGCCACACGGCAGAGGATGGCATCGCGCAGCCCGCGCCTTGGCCATGGCTGCATCGGCGCCAATCTCCACCCTCACCCCCGTCAGCGGCGGCCAGGGCCGCTGATACCCTCGCGGACAAGGTGAAGCGCCATCGCAGGCTGCCGAACGAGCCAACCGCCACGCGGCAGAGGATGGCATCGTGCAGCCCGCGCCATGGCCATGGCGGCATCGGCGCCAATCCCCACCCTCACCCCCGTCAGCGGCGGCCAGGGCCGCTGATGCCCTCGCGGACAGGGTGAAACGCCATTTGCCAGACAAATGCAAAGGGCGAGATCATGGGAAATCCAAATGACAGGCAAACAAAAAGGCCACCGCGATGCGGTGGCCTTGGTGCTTTCTTGCGAAATATGGTGGAGCTACGCGGGATCGAACCGCGGACCTCTTGCATGCCATGCAAGCGCTCTCCCAGCTGAGCTATAACCCCGATGTGTGTGAGTGACACTGAATCACTCTGAATTTGGTGGAGCTACGCGGGATCGAACCGCGGACCTCTTGCATGCCATGCAAGCGCTCTCCCAGCTGAGCTATAACCCCAAATTCGGTACTGAACGAATGGTTCTGGCGGCCATTCATCCTCAATAATGGTGGAGCTACGCGGGATCGAACCGCGGACCTCTTGCATGCCATGCAAGCGCTCTCCCAGCTGAGCTATAACCCCACAAAGGTCGGCCTGGGTGATACACACCCCACTGCCCTGGGTACTTCATGTCAATCGGGAACCTGGTGGAGCTACGCGGGATCGAACCGCGGACCTCTTGCATGCCATGCAAGCGCTCTCCCAGCTGAGCTATAACCCCTTGGATTCCAGATTGTTCGAGGAGAATTTGGTGGAGCTACGCGGGATCGAACCGCGGACCTCTTGCATGCCATGCAAGCGCTCTCCCAGCTGAGCTATAACCCCAACTCACCTCGGCGCTACCAAAGTTATCTCTGGCAACGGAGGCGCATGATAGGCATCACCCGCTTTGCTGTCAACCCAAAATTCTCGCCCACTGGAGCGTTTAGTCAAAATTCAGGCAGTTAGCTGTTTTTACCGCCAACCTCGTCGCTATGTCGCTGTTTTACGTCGCAAATCCGCTTGAGGCCAAAATACGAAGGGCCCCCGTCAGGGGGCCCTTTTCATGCCATGGCCGATGTTTATTCAGCGGCCATGCGCGCTTCGATGTACGCCAGGGCGCGATCGATACAGGCGAGGACCCGCTCCTTGCCCACCAGCGCCATCACGGCGTCGGCGATGCCAGGGGACTGGCCCGTACCGGCGTACTGAATTACTCGGCGGCCATGCGCGCTTCGATGTACGCCAGGGCGCGATCGATGCGGGCGAGGACCCGCTCCTTGCCCACCAGCGCCATCACGGCATCGATGGCAGGAGACTGGCCCAAACCGGTGACGGCCACACGCAGCGGCATGCCGACCTTGCCCATGCCCTGACCCAATTCGGCGGCAGTGGCCTCAATCAGCTCGTGCAGCGCCTCGGTGGTCCAGGTCTCCAGGGCCGCCAGCTTGGTCTTGGCCAGAGCCAGCGGCTCGGCAGCCACGCCGCGCAGGTGCTTCTTGGCAGCGGCTTCGTCAATGGCTTCGTACTCTTCGAACAGGTAGCGGCTCTGGGCGGCCATCTCGACCAGGGTGTTGCAGCGCTCGGCCAGCAGGGTGACCACGTCAGCCAGCGCCGGGCCATTGCTGGTATCGATCTGCTGGTGTTCCATGTGCCAGGCCAGGTGCTTGGCCACATAGGCCGGATCCAGGCTACGCATGTAGTGGTTGTTCAGCCACAAGAGCTTGTCGGTGTTGAAGGCGGAGGCGGACTTGGAGATGGCATCCAGGCTGAACAGCTTGATCATCTCGTCCAGGGTGAAGATCTCCTGATCGCCGTGGGACCAGCCCAGACGCACCAGATAGTTCAGCAGCGCTTCCGGCAGGTAACCGTCGTCGCGGTACTGCATGACGGAGACGGCGCCGTGGCGCTTGGAGAGCTTGGCGCCGTCGTCACCCAGGATCATGGAGACGTGGGCAAATTCCGGTACCGGCGCGTTCAGCGCCTTGTAGATGTTGATCTGGCGCGGGGTGTTGTTGATGTGGTCTTCCCCACGCACCACGTGGGTGATCTCCATGTCCCAATCATCGACTACAACACAGAAGTTGTAGGTCGGCGCGCCATCGGTACGGCGAATGATCAGATCGTCCAGCTCGGTGTTGGCGAACTCGATGCGGCCACGGACGTGGTCATCGAACACCACGGACCCTTCGGTCGGGTTGCGGAAGCGGATCACGTGAGGCGCATCGGCCGGGTGATCGTGGGCGCCATCCCGGCACTTGCCGTCATAGCGGGGCTTCTCGCCGTTGGCCATCTGGCCTTCACGCAGCGCTTCCAGACGCTCTTTGGAGCAGTAGCACTTGTAGGCGCGGCCGTCGGCCAGCATCTCGTCGATGAGGCCGTTGTAGCGATCGAAGCGTTTGGTCTGGTAGTAGGGGCCCTCATCCCAGTTCAGCTCCAGCCATTCCATGCCCTCAATGATGGCGTCGATGGCCTCCTGAGTGGAACGTTCCAGATCGGTATCCTCGATACGCAGCACAAACTCACCGCCCTGGTTCTTTGCAAACAACCAGGAATAGAGTGCGGTACGGGCACCGCCGACATGCAAAAAGCCGGTCGGGCTGGGAGCAAAACGGGTTTTGACTTTCATCTTTAAGCCTTGTGTAGAGGGCCTTGGGCCAATTCGTTAAAAAAACCGTCGCATTTTAGCACCGACAATGACGGATGGGAAAACCATGGCGAGGCAGAGGGGAAAATAGGGTCTATTCCCGCAAAAACCGCTGTTTTAGAGTGATGTCTCAGAATTTTCCCTTTTTTCCCGCTTAGCTAGGCGAGGTCGCTGGAGAGATCTCCCGCACAGCCGATACTTCAGTCACCCCGTCAACGAACCCTCAACGATACAAGGAACGCGCGATGCAGTTTCGTTCTATCCAGAATCGTATCCTAGTACTGGCCGGTGTCGCCATGACCACGGCCCTGGTCATCCTGATCCTGCTCAACCAGTATTCAGGTCGGCAGACCCAGCAGCTCACCATCGACTCCAGCCGCGCCGCCCTGCAACAGGAGGCGTGGCAGAAGGTGAGCGCCAACGCCCGTGCCGAGGCCGCCACCATCACCCAGCTGCTGCAAAAGGGGCTCTCCTACACCCAGCAGATGGCCAGCGTCTTCGCCCGCCAGCAGGAGGGCAAGCTGCCGCTGGATCGCCAGCAAGCCACCGACCTGCTCAAGGCCCAGCTTGCTTTGGAGCCCCAGCTCTATGGCGCCTTCGCGGGCTTCGAACCCAACGGCTTCGACGGCCAGGACGAAAGCTTCGCCGGCCAGAGCGCGCTCGGCAGTGACGACAAGGGGCGCTTCGTTCCCTACTTCTACCGCGACAAGGAGCAGATCGGCAGCGATCTGCTGCTCTCCATCGAAAAGAGCGATCCGGACGAGTTCGGCAACCCGGCCAACGACTACTACGCCTGCCCGAAACGGGAGGGGCGCCCCTGCCTCATCGATCCCTTCAAGGTGGACATCAACGGCCAGCAGGTGCTGGTGAGCACCATCACTACCCCCATCCTGGTGGATGGCCGGTTCAAGGGCATCGCCGCGCTGGATCTGGCGGTGGACTCCATCAGCCGCCAGGCCCAGTCCCTCAACAGCAACATCTATGACGGCAAGGGGGAAACCCTGATCGTCAGCGCCGCCGGTGTCATCACCGGTACCAGCGGCGACGCCAGCCTGCTCGGCAGCCGCGCCGACAAGGTGCTCGGCAACGGCTGGCAGCAGTACCTCAAACCGGACGTGCAGCGCCAGGAGCTCACCGACGCGTTTCGCATCTCGGTGCCCATCGCGGTGCCCGGCATGGCCCGCAACTGGGCCATTATCGTCACCCTGCCCTACAAGGTGGTGCTGGCGGGAGCGGACGAGCTGGCACGCCAGCTCACCGACATGAACCGCGCCGCCATGACCCAGCAGCTCATCGGTGCCCTGCTGGTGCTGGTGCTGGCCCTTGGCACCATGCTGGTCATTGCCCGCAGCATCACGGGCCCCATCCGCCAGATGGTCAGCCTGGTAGATGACATCGCCGACGGCGACGGGGATCTCACCAAGCGTCTGGAGAGCCGCTCCCGGGACGAGCTGGGGGCCCTGGCCCAGGGCATCAATCGCTTCATCGACAAGCTGCAGGCCCTGCTCGGGGATGTGCAGAAGACCGCGAGCGAGGTCCATCGCCACGCCGGGGATACCGATCGCATCGCCGGCCAGACCGACAGCAACCTGCAGCATCATCAGGCGGAGATGGAGCAGATGCTGACCGCGGTACAGGAGATGTCCTACGTCAGCCAGGAGGTGGCCACCCACGCCAACAACACCGCCGACTCCGCCAAGCAGGCCCAGAGCGCGGCGGACGAGGGCAAGGTACGCTTCCAGCGGGTGATCCACTCCATGCACAAGGTGGCCGCCGAGGCGGGCAAGGGAGCCGAAGTGGTGGAAGGGCTGGCTCACGACAGCGAGCAGATCACCAGCATCCTCACCGTCATCCAGGGGATCGCCGATCAGACCAACCTGCTGGCACTCAACGCCGCCATCGAGGCGGCCCGGGCCGGCGAGCAGGGGCGCGGCTTCGCGGTGGTGGCGGACGAGGTGCGCAAGCTGGCGGGCAACACCCAGCAGGCGGTGCAGAATACCCAGGAGCTGATCGACAAGATCCGCCACAGCTCCACCAACGCGGTCAACGCCATCCAGCAGAGCCAGCAGCTGACCCATCAGGCGGTGGGGGAAGCGGATCAGGCGGAGGCGGCCCTCGGCAGCATCTTCCAGGCCATCGCCACCATCAACGACATGACCTA
The DNA here is from genome assembly GCF_040907815.1 of Aeromonas sp. s6. Taxonomy (NCBI): domain Bacteria; kingdom Pseudomonadati; phylum Pseudomonadota; class Gammaproteobacteria; order Aeromonadales; family Aeromonadaceae; genus Aeromonas; species Aeromonas sp. s6. The sequence continues at coordinate 2,175 of NZ_JBFOCN010000062.1, read as the reverse complement.
CCAGATCGCCTCCGCCGCCGAGGAGCAGAGCTCGGTTTCCGAGACCGTCTCCGGCAATCTGTCAAAAACCAGCGCACTGGCCAACGACATCGCCAGGGACGCCACCAGCACGGCCAACGCCAGTCAGGCCTTGCGTCAGGCGGCGGAACGTTTGCAGCAATTGTTGGGTCAGTTTCGTCTCAGCTGATAATTTTCATGCTCCGGACTCTCCCCCTCGGGGGCGAGTCCGTTTACCATAGGCGGCATATTTGCCTGATGGCAGGCAATGTAGTGAGAGGTAAATGCCGTGCCCACCCCGGACCGTCGCCCACGTGGCCATAACAGACGAGCCCAGCAGCGTCGCCAAGACGAATCACAAGGAACCCTGCTCCAACGTATCAACGCGGCTACCCTGCCCCTGCGCCAGCGTCTCGGCCAGGGCATGAGTGGCCTGGGTCAGCGCAACAAGGAGCCGAAGGCGGCCTCGTTCAAGCTGGCAAGCCCCCTGCCCCGCAAACACACCATAGGGTTGCTGGTGCTGATCCCGCTCTGGCTGCTGGTGCTGGCCTGGGAGCCCGCCCCCACCGCCCCGACCACGGCGCCGTCAGGCTCCCTGGCGGTCCCCCTGGCCGTGCCGGCCCAGGCCCTGACCGTCGGCAACGCCGGTGAGCCCCAGGCCGCCAAGCCCGTCGAGGAAAAAGTGGATGGCACCTGGTTGCAGCACGACGTGCAGGCCGGTGAAACCCTCTACTCCATCTTCCGCAAGTTCGAGCTGCCGGGGGCCGAGCTCAGCCGGCTCATCGCCATCGAAGGGCCGGACAGGCCGCTGACCCGGCTGCAGTCGGGCAAGTCGGTGTTCATCCTGGTGGACACCAGCCGCCGCATCCAGCGGGTCGAGGTCCGCTCTCTCGGTCAGGTCAGCTACCGCTACGACCGCCAGGGGGAAGGGTTCGCCCTCAAGGAATAAGGGGGCTCGACCACACCCCCTTATGCAGACGGGAGGCCATGGCCTCCCGTTTTTTTTGATGTGAAGCATGAAACAAGCTGCTGACTTCACAATACTTTTAGCTCGCTCAAAAAATGAAAAGTGCCAAATTGACAAGGGATCGGGCTCCAGTACAATCGGTCAGGCTTTAGACAGGGATTGTGCTACATGCTACTGGGACAAAGAGACGTGGTCAGTCATGCTTCAACCCCTGACTTCCAGGCAAATGCTGCCCAACCAGGCTTAGTTTCATTTTGTTATAGATAGGACTTACCACATGTCTGACATTCGCACCGGCCAAGTAAAATGGTTCAACGAAACCAAGGGTTTTGGCTTCATCGAGCAATCCCAGGGACCGGACGTTTTCGTTCACTTCTCCTCCATCCAGAGCGCAGGTTTCAAGACCCTGGCTGAAGGTCAAAAAGTCCAGTTCACTGTGACCCAGGGCAAAAAAGGCCCTCAGGCCGAGAACGTCACCGTTATCTGAGCCAGCGCCAGTGAACCCGTAGGAGGAGCCATCGCCCCTCCTATTTTTTTGCCCGCGATCTTTCCTTCCCGACCGGCAGAGCTCTTGCCGGGCTTGCCATCCCCACCTGCAAGCCACTTATGGCCGCCACCAGCCGCTATAAATCAAAATGATGAGTTTTGGGTAAATGCCCCGGTTTTAACTTATACCGAGCCACTGTCTGTCATTCAGGCCCTGCCAAGCCTGTTAGCCGACCGCAAAGGGTTGTGCCCGATCTCCGGGAGGCTATTAGCAAGCAATACATCTTGGTCTTATGACTTGGGATGTGCGGGGAAGAGAGAAAGCAGGCAAACGCCGGATACGACAAATCATCGCGGCGCGATGTGATGGGCAATTCAAAGGGATTATGAGGACGTCGAAGAGAGATTGGAGCGGGAAACGAGACTCGAACTCGCGACCCCAGCCTTGGCAAGCGCGGATCATGCTCTACCAACAGGACGCGGCAGTGATGGTACTGAGAAACTGGATTCGTGTACTTGGGGGAGAGATTGAATTCGAAGGGTTCGAAGAGAGATTGGAGCGGGAAACGAGACTCGAACTCGCGACCCCGACCTTGGCAAGCGCGGATCATGCTCTACCAACAGGACGCAGCAGTGATGGTACTGAGAAACTGGATTCGTGTACTTGGGGGAGAGATTGAATTCGAAGGGTTCGAAGAGAGATTGGAGCGGGAAACGAGACTCGA
>NZ_JBFOCN010000061.1:0-72667 GCF_040907815.1 Aeromonas sp. s6 | reverse complement strand
TGCGTATTCCGGTGAATTTGAACAGTGATTCCGGAATCTGTGAACACCATTTCCGGAAAGTATGCGGCCAGGGATTCTGCGAGCAGAAGCTGAGCTTTGAGGGGAGGCATCTTTTCGACTCACCGAACAAGCCAGCAGCCAAGCGCAGCGCGGCAGTTGTGGATCCAGGTCATTGGAGCATGACGGTTCATCTGACATCAGAGTTCGTGCTCTGAGGTGTCCGGAAATGGTGTACACGCAAGCCGGAATCAGCGTTCATTTTAAACCGGAATAGGTGTTCATTTTCGACCGGAATATGCATGAACTAAGCCGTAGCAGCTAAGCCATTGAAAACAAAAGCACTTTCATTTTAATGGAAGTGCTTTTTTAGTTTTGAACCCACATTTGAACCCACACCTACAAGACTAGTTATCATTGTCGACGACTCAACTCGGACTAGCCTGATGAACAGCGTTGACCACATAACTGTACCTATCCTCCCCATGTTGCCTAATGCAAGAGAGGGCCAATGGCCCTCTCTTGCTATCTATGTTGTTGGTCAGTGCAAACAGCACTGCTTGTACTTCTAGCCGCAGCCAAAGGGACACGGCTCGTTGCGGCCAATCTTGATGGGTACCACCACTGGTGTTCGCTACGTTGTGCCAGAAAGTGGGCATGCAGGATGTTTTTGGCGTTACCTTTTCACTAGCTGTTGATCAGCGCGCAAAAATGACCAGGTTTCCGGGGTTTTCAGCGTCCAATTTTGACCACCCCGGAGTGTGTGCAACTATCCGATCTTTGGATCGGAGAACCTGGAGTGTTAATCATGGAAACCGTGTTGAAGATCCGGCGTATGCATCAGGTGGACGGCCAGTCCATCAGCGCCATCGCTAAAGTCACAGGACTCTCTCGCAATACCGTTCGCAAATACCTTCGCCAACCTCCCTCCGAACCGCCCAAGTACCGCCGTCCACAGCCAGCCAGGCCCAAGCTCGGTGAATTCGAGTCGACACTGACCCAGTGGCTGGACCTCGATGCCAAGCGGCCCAAGCGACAACGCCGCTGTGCCAGGCAACTCTTCGAAGACCTACAACGCCTGGGCTACCAGGGGGCCTACGACAGCGTCCAGCGCTTCGTCCGTGACTATAAACAGCAGTCAGCCAAAGTGGCTGCCTTTGTCCCCCTGACGTTCGCGGCTGGTGAGGCCTATCAGTTTGACTGGAGCGAGGAAGAGGTGGAGATCGGCGGCGTGGTGCAGCGGGTCAAGGCTGCCCATTTTCGCCTCACCCACAGCCGCCAGCCCTTCGTCATGGTGTTTCCTCGCGAAACCCAGGAGATGGTGTTTGCCGCTCACGATGCGGCCTTTCACTACTGGGGCGGCGTGCCACGCCAGGGCATCTACGACAACCTCAAGACCTGTATCGACCAAGTACTTGAGGGGAAAGAGCGCCGCTTCAATCCCCGCTTCCTGGCGCTGATGAGCCATTACGTCATTGAGCCGGTAGCCTGCACCCCTGCCTCGGGTTGGGAAAAGGGCCAGGTTGAGAAACAAGTTCAGGATGTGCGCCGGCGCTGCTTTACACCCCGGCGCAAGGTCGACAGCCTGGCCGAGCTCAACCGTCGGCTTATCCAGGAGCTGGAGCAGGCAGCACAAACACGCCCCCACCCGGACGACCCCTCGCAAACAGTGTGGCAGCGCTTCGAGCAGGAACGGACCACCCTGCGCCCCCTGGCTGCGCGCTTCAATGGCTATGTGGAGCGGGAGCTGCGGGTTGACAGCACCTGCCTCATCCACTTCGACCGCAACACCTACAGTGTCGACAGCCGTTACGCCCATCGTCATGTCACAGCCCGGGTCTTCGCTGACCGGCTCCAGGTGTATGCCCAGAGCGAGCTTATTGCCGAGCATCCCCGCCAGTTTGGCCGGGACAAGACCCAGTTCGACCCCTGGCATTACCTCGGCCTGCTCGAGCACAAACCCGGCGCGCTGCGCCACGGTGCTCCCTTCAAGGAGTGGGTGTTACCGCCGGCTTTGAGCCGCTTACAGCAGCAACTGCTGAGCCGCAAGGGCGGTGACCGGGACATGGTCAAGCTACTGTTGGCTGCCCGGCAGGACGGACTCGACCTGTTGGAGCAAGCCTGCCAGCAGGTACTGCTGCTGGGCGGCAGCTCGGCCGAGCTGGTACTCAACCACCTGCAGCGGCTGCGCCGCCCCGTCGAGGTGCCACAGCTCCATGCTCAGGTGGTGCCGCTTGCACAGCCGCCGCAGGCCAACTGCCAACGCTATGACAGCCTGTTACCGGGAGGTCAGCATGTCAGCCGATGAAATTTACCAGCGCCTGCAGGGGTTGAAACTGTTTGGTATGGCGGCGCTGTGCGACGAGCTGCTGGCGCATCGGGAGCGTCCCTTACCACCGCCGGAGCAGTGGCTCAAACGGATGATCGAAGCCGAAGAATCCGAACGTCAGTGCCGCTCGATCCGCTATCAGATGGGCATCGCCAAGTTCCCGCTGGCCAGGGACCTGGACAGCTTCGAGACCGCAGACACCCCGGTCAGCCCCGTGCACCTGTCCGCGCTGGATAGAGATGACTTCCTGGAGCAGAAGCGCAATCTGCTGCTGATAGGCGGAACCGGGACGGGTAAAACCCATCTGGCCATCGCCCTGGGGCGCAATGCCGTGCGCCGGGGCAAGCGAGTGCGTTTCTACGGCGTGGTGGATCTGGTCAACCAACTGGAGCAGGAGAAGGCGGCAGGCAAAGCCGGGCAGCTTGCCAACCGGCTGGTCAATGTCGATGCGGTTATCCTGGACGAACTGGGCTACTTGCCGTTTGCCGAAAGCGGTGGCGCCCTGCTATTTCACCTGATCAGCAAGCTGTACGAGCGCACCAGCCTGATCCTGACCACCAACCTGGCCTTCAGCGAATGGAGCAAGGTATTTACGGATGAGAAGATGACAACGGCGATGTTGGATAGGATCACCCATCACTGCGAGATCATCGAGACAGGAAACGACTCCTACCGCTTCAAACAGAGGATGAAATCAGCCAGCTAACCCTGGTCAATTTTGGACGCTGAACCCTGGTCATTTTTCGATGCTGATTGACATTCCTGTCTGACTCTTCCTGTACCTGTACTCCGTCCTTGAACTTCACGTTGTTCACTACCAACGTCAGCAGCGCAAATCCCTTGAGCCGCTTCCAGTTCTTTTGGGCCGACTCCAGCAACTTGTAGACCATCGCCAGCGTGGTCTCTCGCGAACCACAATTCCTAGCCCGTTTCGTGCGCAGCCGCACCGTCGAAAACGTCGACTCTATCGGGTTGGTCGTGCGGATACTCGTAACGGTTCACCCAGACCAGTTGACAGGTAAAAAATGAGACGATCGTCCGGTGATCCACTATTGCCTCTTGCGTGATCCTGTCAGCTTGGCACTGCCCCACGTACTGACACCGAGTTATCCCAAGCGGCAAAGCAGGGGGATGGACGAGCCCAGTATGAGCTGGCCAAACGCCTGGCGAGCAAGCCCGATTACCCCAACGCCATGCACTGGATGCAGCAGGCCGTCGAGCAGTCTGGCCCCTTGGCCGCCGATAAAAAGATCCGCGCCAGCGCTGCTTGGCAAGTGGGTGACTGGTATCAGGCCGGACTAGGTGAGCCCAAAAATCCAGTGCAGGCTACTCAGTGGTGGCAGCGTTCAGCTCGTCTTGGTAACACCAACGCCAGCTATCGGCTGGGCCTGATGTGCCAGGAGCAGCATCAAGGCAAACTGGTGAGCGAATGCCTCGATTGGTTCGAGCAGGCAGCTAAGCAGGATCATGCTGAAGCACAGTTGATCCTAGCCCGCTGGTACAGCACCCAACCGGGTGCAGATACGGACGCCATCAAGTGGCTTGAGCAAGCCGCAGAACTGGGTAACCGTGATGCCCAGTACCTGTTGGGTCAGCGATATGTGCAAGGTAAAGGGGTCGTCAAACGACCAGACCTCGCCCAGCGCTGGAACGACAAGGCTGCGGCTCAGCAGCAACGGGATGCGTTGTTACTGCAAGCCAAGCAGGCCTCACCCACCCATGCTTTCGCTACCTATCAGCGCGCTGCCAATGCGGGTTCTGCCGAGGCAGAGCTCTGGCTTGGCATGGCGTATCTGGCCGGGGAGCAGGTATCAGCCGACCCCGCTTTGGGACGTTACTGGCTGGAGCTGGCTGCTGGGCACGGCTCCCATGAAGCCGAGTACCAACTGAGTTTGCAGCAGGTGGACCGCGAGCAGCAGATCCACTGGTTAACTCGGGCTGCTGACGGTGGTGTACCAAAGGCATTGTTCGAGCTGGCGGAGCTACAGCATAAGCAAGGTGAACTGGCGCAGGCCAGAGCCAGTTATGCCAAGGCCGCCCAACAAGGACACATTCTCGCCCAGTACACCTACGGTGAAATGCTGCGTCTGGGACAAGGGGGAAAAGAGGATTACGCGCTTGCTCTCAAGCAGTATCGCCTAGCGGCCCAGCAGGGCGACCGCCAAGCCCAATACCGAATGGTGACATTGCGTGAGGAAGGCTTGGGGGCTCCTCGTAACCGGGTGCATGCTTATGCTTGGCTGTCACTGGCGGCGACAGAAGGAATGCCTGAGGCTGTACGGGCCCGTGATGAACTCGAGGCCGCGATGACCAAGCCGGAAGTCAAACAAGCGCAGAAACTCTCTGAGCACTGGTTTGGCAAGATGTCATCAACGGCTAAGAAAAGCTAAAAAAAAGAACATAGAAGGAAGCAGCCTTGGTGGGCCGCTTCCTTCTTATTCAGTTGGTGAATTACCGGATACAAACTCAGCCCACGCATCCATCATTGGACGTCGCTGATCCAGCAAGTCCGTGCGGTGGTAGGCGGCTTCTACCTTGTTCTGCACTGTGTGAGCTAATGCTCGTTCAGCGAGATCCCGTGCATAGCCCTGCTCGCTACACCAGTCGCGAAAGCTAGAACGAAAGCCATGAGCAGTTGCCAGACGGCCAGGAGTCGAGCTCGGCGCTTTTACCCGTCGCAAAAATGTTGTTAGTACCATATCTGATAGGGGGACCTGATCGCGTGGAGAAGGGAAGACCAATTCATCATGCCACCCCTGCAACCCCATCAAGATCTCGACGGCTCGAAGAGATAACGGGACGCGATGCATTTGTTTGGCCTTCATTCGTTCTGCTGGCAAGGTCCAGACCTTTGCTTCCAGGTCTACCTCTGACCATTTCATGGCTCTCACTTCACCTGAGCGGCAAGCCGTCAGGATTAAGAACTCCAGCATTAAACGAGTTACATCGTAACGTTGTGCCGTTCTCAAATGCTGCTGAATAAAGGTTGGAATATCACGCCAAGGCATGGCTGGCTGATGCTCTGTACGAACGGCCTTACTGGGTTGCGATGGGAGTAAGTGATTTACAACATCGACAGGGTTTGCCTGGCAGTGACCATGCGCCCAGGCCCAAGCCATGACCGCATGCAGCCGTTGTTTCACACGGCTGGCAGTTTCAGGGATCTCCAACCAGATCGGCATTAAGACCTCAGCGATCTGTGCAGGAGTGATAGCGGAGATTGAGTACTGGCCAATCATGGGGAATGCATACTGCTCGAGCGTCGAGATCCACTGTTTGCCGTGTTTGGGGTTTTTCCATCCAGGTAGCAGTTTGGAATGAACTTCCCGAGCAGCAGCCTCGAAAGTTGGGATAGCGGGTTTGTTCTCTTCAGCACGTTTGAGTTCGAGTGGGTCAAGGCCATTGGCGAGTTGCTCTCGCATCTTCTGTCCTTGCTTGGTGGCATCGGCTATGGATATTTCGGGGTAAGAGCCTATTCCTGCATTTCGGCGTTTTCCGGTCACTGGGCTGACATAACGAAGCACCCAGTTGCCACGGCCTTTAGCCGTTGACGGATGAAGTGCTAGGCCTGTTACGCCACCATGTGCAATCGCTTTGTCACCCGGCTTGAGATTACGTGCTTTGGTATCGGTAAGAAGTGGCATTAGGGAAGATTCCTTGAGAATGTGGTATGCCATTGACTATGCCATCCATTGTGCCATTTAGTGCGAGATAGAGTCATTTACAGTTGGACGGTTTTGGACAGCTTTACCTGTAAGGCGCTGATTTTAATTGGATATGTAGGGTGTGGCTGGTTTTGGTTGGATGTAACTCAGGCGGGCTGTCTCTCCGCCATTTATTCCCCTCAAGCCCGCGCCCGTCGCGGGTTTGTCATTTCTACTGTCCATCCCCCGCCTCAGCCATCTCCCAATGTCTTTTCCGATTTGGGGCCTGTGGTCACGGGGTCGCGAAGTCTCACCCCATTCTCTCGAATGTCCATTCACCTGATTAGCCACTTGCCGGCCCAGACAGGTCTCCCGGGGTCATCACCAACATGGTGATGGGGCATGGGCCCGCACCTGCAGGGTCATCTGGCCGACCCCGCGAGCTCAGCCATCGCGATCCCCCTGATAGGCGCAGAAAGCCTGCGAGTAGATGTGTCCAGAGTTGGCTATTGGTGCTTGGTTTTCTATCCCGCAGCCATCATCAGAGCAACGTGTCTGCGGGTTGGAGACTCATGCCTTGCGGCTGGCGAGCTGGCGAAGGCGCTGGGTGCTCTGGTGCAGACTCTGGTGCTGCACCTCGTTCAGGGCGCAGTGCTTGAGCACGTACTCGGCGCTGGCCACCACCGTCTTCCAGCGCGGTGCCTTGGGCAGGGTGTCGAGGTTCAGGTACTTGTCGAGGGTGCGGGTCTGGGGACTGGAGCGGTCCATGTAGACCCGCCACAGCTTGCTCTTCTCCGCCAGCACTATCTTGCCCTTGCCGGTGCTCTGCTGCCAGGTCTCCAGGGTGAGACGCATGGTGTCCACCAGGGCGCGGCGCAGAGGTTCGTCATCCTGCTGGCGAATGAGGTCGTCCGCCAGCGACCTGAACTCCCCTCCCAGCCGGCTCAGTTCCCCCAGCAACTGGCCATCCTCGATGATGGCCTGGCGAGAGAGGCTCTTGAGGGCGTTCTCCAGTGCAGCCATGCGATTGTCGTCCTGGCGCGGTTCTGTGCCAAGGGTCAGCGCATAGGCGTGCTGCCCCCCCAGGTTGATGGGCAGGGCGCGGGCGTTGAGGGTGTCTCGCTGGCCCGCCACCAGGAAGTCCAGCTCCCGCTCCGGCTGCGCGGTCATGTCGGGCCACTGGCTTGCCAGCGGGGCGGCCAGCCACTCGTCCAGCATCTGCCCCTCCATGGCTTCCGGCTCCTGACCCAGCAGGCGCGCCAGGGCCCGGGAGGCAAACAGCACCCCTCCTTGCTCATCGAGGAAGACCATGGGGTCGGCCCCCTCGCCAAGCAGGGCGAGGAGCCGTTCCTGATCCTGGTGCAGTTGCTCCTGGAGCAGCAGACGGTGCTCTATCTCCTGTTTGAGCAGGCGGTTCTCCACCAGGGAGGCGCGCCCGGCGCTGGCCTCCAGCAGGGCTCTCACCCGGGCGAACAGCTCCTCCTTGCAGAAGGGTTTCACCAGATAGTCGTTGGCCCCGGCGTTGAAACCCTCTTCAATCTCCTTGGGCTGGTTGAGGGCGGTGAGCAGCAGCACCGGCAGCTTCTCCTTGGGGTGCTGCTGGCGCAGACGGCGGCAGACGTCGAAGCCCGAGAGGGTGGGCATCATCACGTCAAGCAGGATGAGATCCACCGGCTCCTGAGCCAGCTTGGTCAGGGCGTCGTGACCGTCGCTGCTGGGCAGGATGCGATAACCGCAGGGCTGCAGCAGGTGGCGCAGTATGTGCAAATTGATGGGCTCGTCATCCACCACCAGGATGACGGGGGCATCTTGCGGCGGGGGCGGCAGATCCTCGCTCTCCCAGTCCGGCAGGATGACGGGTTGCTGGCGCACCAGCTGGTGCTCTATCTGGCGGCTGTCGAGGGTCAGACTGCCCGCCTTGCCGCTGGCCAGCGGCAGGGTGAAGGCGAAGGTGGAGCCGACGCTCGGCTCGCTTTCCACGAACAGCTCCCCCCCCATCAGGTGCACCAGCTGGCGGGTGATGGAGAGACCGAGGCCTGCTCCCTGCTTGCTCACTTCCGGGCTCATCTGCACCAGGGGCTCGAAGATGTGCTCCAGATGGTCCCTGGCGATGCCGATGCCGGTGTCGGTCACCTTGATGCGCAGGAAGTTGCCCTCCACCAGGGCACTCAGCACCACCTTGCCCTGGGGGGTGTACTTGATGGCGTTGCCCACCAGGTTGTAGAGCACCTGTTCGAGGCGCTGCTCGTCCGCCAGCACAGGGGGCAGTTCGGCGGGGCTCTTGTCCACCAGGGTGAGGGGCTTGGCCTGCACGAGGTGCTGGCAGAGATCCAGCACCAGCCGGATGACCCCCTTGGAGGAGACCGGCTGGGGGTGGATCTCCAACTGGCCGTAGCGCATCTGGTGGTAGTCGAGCAAGTCGTCCACGAGGCGCGCCAGACCGTCGGCGCTCTTGATGATGAGGCCGAGCTGTTTCTGCTGCCCTTCGGTCAGGTCCTGCTGGCTGGCGAGCATGGACTCGGCCATCCCCTTGATGCCGTGGATGGGGGTGCGCAGCTCGTGGGAGGTGTTGGCCAGGAGCTCGTCTTTGAGCTTGTCCGCCTGTTGCAGGCTGAGGTTCTGCTTGTGGGTCAGCTTGACCTGCTGTTGCAGCTCCTGGGTCTGGCGTTCGATGAGCTCGATCTTGTCCTTCACCGAGCGCTGCATGTGGCGAAATGCCTGTGCCAGCCGGTCGATGTCATCGTCGGTGCGGGGGATGGTGATGGGGTGATCCAGGGCGCCGTCCGCCACCTGTTCGGCGGCGGCGGTGAGGGATCGCAGGGGCGCCGTGATGGAGTGGGAGAGCCAGCGGGAGAAGAGGATCAGCAGCAGCAGTGAGCCAGCTCCCAGCAGGATCACCAGGGTCTCGAGCTGGCGGATGGGGGCATAGGCCTCGCTGGTGGAGATCTCGGCGATGAAGGCCCACTCGGTATCGAACACCTTCACCTGGGTATAGGCGGCCAGCACCTCGTCATCGTGGTAGGAGAGGAAGGGGCCGACCCCCTGCTCCCCGGAGAGGGCCTTGATGATGAGGGGGGTCTGCAGCGGTCGGAAGTCGGGGCTGAAGCTGTTCTCCACGCTGAATTCGGGGGCGAGCCAGGCGTTGGCGCGCATCCGCTTGTCCGGGCCGATGAGAATGGTCTCGCCGGTTGCGCCGAGCCCCTCCCGCTCCGCCATGATCTGGTTGAGCTTGTCCGGCAGCAGCTCGAAGATGACCACGCCGCGCACATAGTCGTACTGCATCACGGGAGCGGCGAGGTAGGCGACCACCTGGCCGGTCAGCTCGTTGCGGCCAAAATCGGTGAACTCGAAGATCTGCTGGGGCTTCTGGCCGCCATCGAGGCGGCGCTTGATCTTGGCGAAGGTGTTGCCAAGACCGCTGGACTGGTAGGGTCCCGAGAGCAGGTTGGTGGCGAAGTTGGCCTGCTTGGTGACCGAGTAGACCACGTCACCGTTCAGATCCACCAGGAAGATGTCGCTGTAGTTGGACTTGCGCACCATGTCGGCGTACCCGCGATGGAAGCGCTGGTGGACGCGGCCATACATCTCGTCCGCCAGGATGAGGGCACTGATGGAGGGCTCTATCTCCACCTGACTGTCAGGTTGTTGCAGCTTGTCCCAGGAGCCCGGCACATAGCGGGCCTGGGCGCGGGCGCGGGCCTCCTGCGGCGTGGTGCCGAGCTTCTCGAAGGCACCGGTGAAACCGTAGAAGCGACCGATACTGTTGCCGGCAAAGTCCTGCTGGGAGAAGTTGATGATCTGCTCCTTGAGGTTGCCGAAGTAGTCTTGCAGCTGGTTTTTCTTGATGTTGCGCACCGAGACCAGATGGTTGGAGGTCTGGGTGGTGAGATCCTTGCCGTGGCTATAGAGGAAAAACAGGGTGACGACCAGGAAGGGCACCAGGCCCAACATGAAAAAAGCCAGCATCAGCTGCGGTCTGAGCCCCCGAGGCCTGAAGTTCCATTTCATCGCATGATTTTCAATTGAGAATCCAGTTACTAAGCGCGATGAGTTTCTGACTAAAGGCTAACTATTTCAATGGCTTTATCTTAAATTCGCTCGTCGGGTCACAGGGAGCGGGGGGATTTTCGACCAAGGCGTCTAAAGGGTGAGCAAATAGCACGGGAAAGGGCTCAAAGTGAGAAAAAAGGGTTGTGCCCGGGCTCGGGGTACGTATAATGCGCCTCGTTGTCAGGCAACTGGCACGCAAGCAGTCATGCGGGAATAGCTCAGTTGGTAGAGCACGACCTTGCCAAGGTCGGGGTCGCGAGTTCGAGTCTCGTTTCCCGCTCCAATACTCCATGGCACCAACCATGGACATCACTCTCAAGGCAATGCCTTGTCAGCATGGCGCGTTAGCAAAGCGGTTATGCAGCGGATTGCAAATCCGTTTAGTCCGGTTCGACTCCGGAACGTGCCTCCATCTTCTCCCTGTTTTCCATATCCCTGACGTTGTCCATCCGCCATGGCGGCCTAGGATGATGCTTCATTGCATGTCAGTCAGCCGTGAACAACCCTCCCGTTGCCACGTCTTGTGCAGATGCTGATCCATCTCGGCCAATGCCTCGCCCCTGGATCCGGACCTCTCTTCGCCCCCCTGTTCTGCCAGCGCGGCCATCTCCTTTATCAGCAAACCGCATTGCCACAGGCTGGCGGTGGGGACCCCGTGATAGGGGATGTCGATGGCATCGTCACGATTGAGCCGCCACTCCTGCCACTGGCTCCAGGCGAGCACGCCCAATGCCCCCAGCAGCGCTGCATCTGCAAGTTTCATCCTGTGTTCCCCCGTTCTGGTCCAGTCCTCGTTAACTCTGGAACAGGGGCCGCGTTTTGCCACCTTTGTTGTTTTTTAGTTAAAGAATGTAACCCGGTTTCATTTTTAGGCTTTTAGCCCCGTTTTTAATAAAAAAATGGCGCTGTCGGTGTAGTAATCCTACAATGATTGGCGTAATCTTTGTTCAGTGGTCTTACCAGTGAGGCGTTACATCATGTTTCATCCCTTCTCCCTGACTCAGATAATCCTTCGCCGCATCTTTGTCCTGATGGCGGGTCTGCTCGCCTTCCCGGTGATGCTGTTTCGCCGGGATCGCGCCCGTTTCTACAGTTACCTGCACCGCATCTGGAGCAAGACCAGCACCAAGCCGGTCTGGCTCAAGATGAGCGAGCGAGGGGAGCGGATCTTCTACTGATCCTCCCCGTGACGCCCGCTTCACCCGGCGCCAGACTGGCGTGGCAGGCAGGGCGCACCTCCCGATATAAAAAAACCGACACCCTGGTGTCGGTTTTTTTATGGGTCTCGAACCGCCACCGGCCTTGTATCCATGGCCGGTCCACGTTGTCTCTTGTCCCTGTGGGCGATCCTTTATGCGGCAAACGCCGGCGCACTCTCAGCCGCACTCTCAGCCGCATTCTCAGCCGCGCCCGTGCGACATGACGGGAGGAAGGGCTGGCGGTACTCAGGGCGCTGGCCCCAGGGTGGCCAGCGCCGCGCGCAGACGGGCGAGGCCGATGGGCTTGAACAGGCAGTCGTTCATGCCGGCGGCGAGGCAAAGCTCCCGCTCGCGAGGCTGGGCATGGGCGGTGAAGCCCCAGACGGGCAGGCCATGGCCAAGGGCACGCAGGCTGCGGGTCAGCTCGAAGCCGTCCATCACCGGCATCTGGCAGTCGGTGATGACCAGATCGAAGGGGTGGCTGGCGAGGGCGCGCAGGGCCTCCAGGCCATTGCTGCGCACACTGACGTCGTGTCCCAGGTGCTTGAGCTGCTGGCGCAGCAGGATCTGGTTGGCGTGATTGTCATCGACCACCAGGATATGCAGCCGATGGGGGAGGGGTTGAGCCTGGTGGGGCTGGGGCGCCGGCATTGCCGTGATCGGGGCGGGGGGTTGCAGAGCGAGCGTGAGGGGCAGCCTTATCTCGAGCCGGGTGCCTTCGCCGACCTGGCTGTGAACGGCTATCTCCCCCCCCATCATCTGGCACAGGATGCGGGCGATGTTGAGGCCCAGCCCGCTGCCGGGGAACTGGCCCTGGCCGTGGGCGCGATAGAAGGGGGTGAAGAGCCGGGGCAGCTTGTCCGCGGGAATGCCGGCTCCGGTGTCGGTGATGGTGAGGTGCAGCACAGGAGGCTGCTCGCCCCCGGTCAGGGTGGCGGTAATGGCGACCCGGCCCTGCTCGGTGAACTTGATGGCGTTGCCGATGAGATTGAAGAGGATCTGGCGCAGGCGAAGGGGATCGATCAGCACCCTTGGCATGGGGGTGTCGGGCAGCCTGACCTCATAGAGCAGCCCCTTCTGCTCGGCCATGCCCGCAAAGACCCGGATGACGGACGAGAGCAGGGGAGCGAGATCGCAGGGGGTGGGAGTCAGGGTCATCTGGCCCGCCTCTATGGAGGCGATATCCAGGCTGTCCCCCAGCAGATCCAGCAGACCGTTGGCGGAGTCGGCGGCGATGCGCAGCAGCTCGCCGCTGTGACGGCTGAGAGCGGGATCCTCGGTGGCCAGCTCCAGCATGCCGAGGATGGCGTTCATGGGGGTGCGGATCTCGTGGCTCATGGTGGCGAGGAAGTCGCTCTTGGCGCGGCTGGCGCTGTCGGCCTGCTGTTTGGCCTCGCGCAGCGCCTCTTCCAGCCGCTTGCGGTCCGTGATGTCTATCCAGCCGTCGATCACCCCGCTGATGGCCCCCTCCCCGTCGAAATAGGGCACCATCCAGTGATAGATGTCGCTCTGGGTTCCCCTGTGATGGAAGAGGCGATCCGCAAAGATGGGCTGCCCCTCCTGCAATACCCTGGCAAAGTCCTGCTCCAGCACGGCGATGCTGTCTGCATCGAGCACCCCTGACAGCCCCTGGGCGAAGGGCTGACCCAGGATGGCCTTTGGCTCGGCGCCGAGCTGGGTCAGGTATTTGCTGTTGCACAGCAGCACCTTGCCGCTCTTGTCCCGCACGACGATGGGGTGGGGCAGGCTCTCCCCCAGTGCCCGGATGAACCTGACATGGGCCTCCAGTTGCTGGCGGGAAGCCTGCTCGGCGCTGGCCATCCGCTTGAACATGCGGTTGCGATAGAGCAGCACCAGCGCCAGGGTGAGGAGCCCCACGAACACCAGGTAGACGATGTGGGCGTGGCGATCCATGAAGCCGGGAACCGGCAGTTTGCGGTTGCGCCACTCGTAACTCATCATGGCGAGCTCGTTGGGGGGGATGGCGAGGATGGTCTTGTCGAGGATCCCCATCAGCATCCCCTGTCCGGGCAGGCTGGCAAACCCCATCCGGATCGGCTCGTCATCGGCGGGGCCGGCGATGCGCAGCGGGCTCTGGGGATCATTGTCCAGTGCATGGCGGGCAAAATAGAGGGGCACGATGGCGGCATCCACCCGTCCCTGGGCGAGCACCTCCATCGCTTCTGCGGCACTCTCCACCTGGGTGATGCGGCTGCCCTCCAGTCTCTGTGCGAGGGGCACATGGTGCGTCATCGCCACCGTCTTGCCCGCCAGACGCCGGAGGGTGTCGATCCCTTGTTCCTCCTGGCGGGTGAGGATCACATAGATGTTGTCGGTGGCGTAGGGCACCGAGGTGTGCAGCCCGTAGTGTTCGGCCACCTGCTGGGAGATGGCGCCGATGAGGTCGATGGCGCCTGACTGCATGGCTTTTGCCAGCTGACGCTCGGAATCTGCCCGCACGAACTCGAAGGTGAGGCCGGTGCGTGTGCGGATCTTGTCCAGCATGTCCACCGTCATGCCGACCAGCTGGCCGTCATGATCCAGGGCGCCATAGGGGTAGAGGTTGTCCATCAGCCACACCCTGATGGGGGGCGCTTGCCGCATCCAGGCCCGCTCGGCGGCATCATAGAGATCGGCGCTTCGCTCGTTCATGTCGCGGATGGGCCCGTTCCACTGGGTGAAGAGGGTATTGCGCGCCCGGTCGTCGATGGCCGCCAGCCCCCGGTTGACCAGGCTGAGCAGGGCGGGCTCGGTGGCCGGGACGGCAAAGCGGAACTCGGCAGGCGCCAGCTCGGGCGGGGCCTCGCCCCGCTGGCGAAGGTTGTCGAAGCGCTCGCTGTTGAGGTAGTGGGTGGCGTGGGCATCCCCCAGCAGGATGTCGTCGCGGCCGAAGAAGACCGCATCGAACGCCTCCATGTTGGAGGGATAGGTCACCAGGGTGAGGGTGGGGTAGTAGCGGCCAAAGCGCGCCCTGTCTATCTGATCCCGGACGGCGGCCACCCGCTGTCCCGGTGTGAGCAGTGCCCCCCGATAACGTCTGAGCACGGAGAAGACGAGGGGGCTGCTGAAATAGGGGTTGCTCAGGCGGATCGCCCGGATGTCACTGTCCGCCAGGGTGAGATTGCCGAGGCTGGCGAGGTGTATCTCCCCCCGTGCCAGGGCACGGAGCAGGTGCGCCTTGTCGGGGAAGGCGCTCAGGGCAACGGGTTTGTCCAGCATCCGGGCCAGCAGGTCGATGTAGTCGGCACTGAGCCCCTCGACGCGCTTGCGAGCGATCATGGTGAAGGGGCGGTAGTCCTCTTGCAGGATGCCGACCCGCAGTTGGGACTGCTGGCGCAGCCATCCGAGCTCAGCCTCCGACCAGCGGGGAGGCAGCGGGGCGGGATCGTAGCGGCTGTGCAGGGTCAGGGCCTGCACAGGTTGAAGGCAGAGCAGACAGAGCAGGATCAGTGTTCGATATAGGTTCATCTAGCCACCCGACGCGACAGCCATCCCTGCCAAGCCTCATCCAATGGCGGCCATTCTACCGGAAAATGGCTATAACGAGTCCGCTATTTCTCCACGCGCGTCGGCGAGAGCACGTCAAGCAGGGCGGCCTGGCCGCCCCGCCCTCAACCGAACTGGTAGGCCCCCATGTAGAGGCTGCCGTAATCCCAGCTGTCGTGCAGCTTTCGGGGTCTGTCGGCCCCCGCCGCGCCGAGCGCCACAAACAGGGGGCGCAGGTGATCGTCGTGGGGATGGGATTCCACCGCGCCCGGCGCCCGGGCCCGGTAATCTTCCAGCGCCCCCCTGTCTCCCTCTGCCATGGTCTGCTCCAGCCAGCGGGCAAACTGGCTCGCCCACTGGGGAACCGGCGAGCCGTCCGGCCCGAGGGCACGGAGGTTGTGGGTGATGGCGCCGGAGGCGAGGATGCCGATCCCTTGCTCGCGCAGCCCCTGCAATGCCTCCCCCAGTTGCCACAGCTGGGCCGGGGTGAAGCTGGCCGGGATGGCGATCTGCATCAGGGGGAGTTCACTGTCCGGATCCATCAGGGAGAGGGGGGACCAGACCCCGTGATCGAGCTCGCGGCGCACCGGGGTGGCGGGCAGGCCGGCCAGCAGCAGCTGATCGCTCACCGCTTCCTGCAACCATTGCGGGCTCGTCGCGGGCCAACGGATCTGGTAAAGGGGCTCGGGGAAGCCGTAGAAGTCGTACATCAGGGCCGGGCTGGGCTCGACGTTGATCTGCAGCTCGCTTCGGCTGAACCAGTGGGCCGAGATCACCACCAGCCCTCTGGCACCCTCGAGGCGCAGTTGCTTCAGGAACCGGGTCGCGGGCTGATCGCGCAGGACCAGATCCGGGGCGCCGTGGGAGATGAACCAGACAGGGGCGATAGACATGACAGACTCCATATGCGTTGTGCCGATGCGCGCGGCGCACCGACAACCCGAGGCCAGGGCGACATGCCGCTGACGATGTGGTCATTATCTGCCCCTATTTATGGGTTAACAATCAGGCTTTAAGGATAAGCACTCTTCACTTTTGGTTGATAGTCTGGCGTCAGGGCGAGGGAGACCGGGGCAGAAACGACAACGCCGGCGCAGTACGCCGGCGTTGTGATCAGGGTCCGTCGGACGTGGCCTCTGACGGGATGCCCCGCAGCGCCACCGCCAAGCTCAACGCGGGCCCAGTGCGGGTTTATTGAATGCCCAGCAGCTCCACGTCGAAGATGAGGACTGAGCCCGGCGGGATCTTGCCGGCGGCTCTGTCGCCATAGGCCAGGTTGGCGGGGATGTAGAAGCGAGTCTTCTCCCCTTCCACCATCAGTTGCACCCCTTCGGTCCAACCCTTGATCACCTGGTTGAGGCCGAACTCGATGGGTTCGCCACGGGCGACGGAGCTGTCGAACACGGTGCCGTCCAGCAGCTTGCCCTCGTAGTGCACCTTTACCTTGCTGGTGGCGGTGGGGTGAACGGTGCCGGTGCCCGGGGTCAGCACTTCGTACTGCAGGCCGGAGGCGGTGGTGGTCACCAGGGGTTTTTCCTGGTTGCTGGCGAGGAACTCGGCCCCCTTGCGCACGTTCTCTTCCGCCAGCTTCCGGTTGTTGCTGCTGGAGTAGAAGTAGTAGGCGGCGCCGGCGATAAGAAGGGCTATCAGAATGAATTTCATCGGGTTTTCCTGTTCCTTGAAATCAGAGTGCAATGAAGGGGCATCTTATCCCAGCCGGGGAGGGAGGGCGAGGGGGGATGCCGGAGGATGTGACCGGACGGGCAAGGCACCGGGGGCATGATGCCCCCGGTTCGGATTTACTTGACGGCCACCATCATCAGGGCGGGCAGGGCGAAGAAGAGCCCGGCCACGTAACCCAGCGCCAGCAGCTTGTTCTCGCTGCCGACCCGGGCCAGGGCTTCGGCGGCCTTGATGGGCAGCTCCCGCAGGAAGGGCACCCCGTAGATGAGCACCACGGCGAAGAGGTTGAACAGCACGTGGACTAGGGCGATGGTCAGGGCGAGCTGGGCACCGGCACCGCTGATGGCGGTGGCGGCCAGCAGGGCGGTGATGGTGGTGCCGATGTTGGCCCCCAAGGTGAAGGGATAGAGCTGGCGGGTGTTGAACACTCCGCCGCCCGCCAGGGGGATCATCAGGCTGGTGGTGGTGGAGGAGGACTGCACCATCACGGTGACCAGGGTGCCGGAGGCGATGCCGGTGAGCGGGCCACGGCCCAGGGCCATGTGCAGCAGCTCCTTGGCTCGGCCCACCATGACCTGTTGCAGCACCTTGCCAAGGGTGGTGACGCAGAACAGGATGAGCAGAATCCCGATGAGAATGGTGGCGATGGCGCCTCCCTTGCCCGGCAGGAAGGCGACGGCACCGTCGATGAGATCCAGGGACGGGGAGATGAGGGGCTTCATGAAATCCATCCCCTTCATCGACATGTCGGCGGAACCCAGCAGCAGGCTGGCAATCCCTTCCGCACTCTTTTGCAGCAGACCGAACATCAGCTCCAGGGGCAGGAAGATGAAGACCGCCAGCAGGTTGAAGAAGTCGTGCACGGTGGCGGCGGCGAAGGCGCGGCGAAACTCGCCTCTGTCCCGGATGTGCCCCAGGGAGACGATGGTGTTGGTGATGGTGGTGCCGAGGTTGGCCCCCATCACCATGGGGATGGCCATGGCCATGGGCAGGCCCCCTGCCACCAGGCCGACGATCACCGAGGTGACGGTGCTGGAGGATTGCACCAGGGCGGTGGCCAGGATGCCGAGCAGCAGCGCGACGAAGGGGTTGTTGGCGAAGGCGAAGATCTGGGCCGCGCCCTCGGCGCCGCCGGAGAAGCCCTTGAAGCCGTGGGAGACGGCGCCAACGGCGACCAGGATCAGGTAGATCAGCGTGATCACCGCGAGCCAGTTGAACAGGGGGCCGGGACGGCGGATCTGCAGGGGTGCGGAAGATGCGGTGCTGTGCATATGGCCTCTTGGGGTCGTTCTGCGTTGAAAATGGACGGGCGCATTACAACAAGGCTCCATGACAGAAATATGACAACGTGACACTTTTATGATGCTTTGGTGACAGGGCGGCAGGGGCGTCGCAGACAAAAGGTGTCGGAGCAAACGCCGATATGGCGCCATCCGGCTCATCACCGGCCCCCGCCCTTGCACTGGGATACCAGGGTAATATGCTGCCGGACTTTCCTGTCTTGAAACTGAGGAAGTGATGATGCGTGCATGGGTTTTGTGCCTCTCCCTGGGTCTGCTGTCTGCCGGTGCGCAGGCCAGCGTGTTCAAGTCCGAGTGCAACCTCGACAAGGCGGTCAGGAACGAGGCGATGAACGCCACCCTGGGGGTCAAGGGCAACTGCGATGCCGACAAGCTGGTGCGCCAGCAGAAGGAGAAGGCCAATGCCGAGGTGAAGAAACACACCACGGACGTGCTGGACAAGAAGACGGCGGGACTGAAAGAGACTAGGCAGCACACCAATGCGGCCCTGAACAAGCAGAGTGCCGGCGTGAAGCAGGCGCAGGACAAGGTCAACCAGACCCGCAAGGATGTCAACGCCGTGGCCAGGGATCCGGTCAAGGCGGCCGCCACGGCCGTGCTCAATCAGGGGTGAGGGTCCGCGCACCGGACGTCTGAATGCAAGAAGGGGAGCCATGGGCTCCCCTTCTGTTTGGGCGTGTGTGCCGCCTTACTGGCCGTCGGCCGCTTCCTCGTACTGACGGAAGGGGATGCGGAACACGGCGAGGCGAAGGAAGAGGTAGGTGACCCCGATCCCCGCCCAGATGAGGCCAAGCTCCAGGGAGCTCTGCTCCAGGTTGATCCAGAGGGCGCCGATGGTGGCGGCCCCCAGCAGCGGCAGCACTAGGAACAGCAGGTGCTCCTTGAGGCTCTTGTTGCGCTTCTCGCGTACCCAGAACTGGCCGATCACCGAGAGGTTGACGAAGGTGAAGGCCACCAGGGCGCCGAAGTTCACCAGGGCCAGGGCCATGTCCAGATCGAAGGAGACCGCGGAGAGGGCCAGGGCCCCCACCAGCAGCACGTTGATGGCCGGGGTGCGCCAGGTGGGGTGGATATAGCCGAACACCCGCTCCGGGATCATGCGATCGCGACCCATCACGTAGAGGATGCGCGACACGCCGGCGTGGGCCGCCATGCCGGAGGCGAGCACGGCCGCGGTGGTGCACACCAGCACCACGCTCTGGAACAGAGTGCCACCCACGTAGAGGGCGATCTCCGGCAGCACGGCGTCCGGCTCCTTGAAGCGGGCCAGATCCGGGAAGAAGAGCTGCAGGCTGTAGGAGACGGTGACGAAGATGATGCCGCCGATGAGGGCCGTCAGCACGATGGCGCGGGGGATCACCTTGCCGGCATTCGGGGTCTCTTCGGAGAGAGAGCTCAGGCCGTCGAAGCCCAGGAACGAGAAGCAGAGGATGGTGGCGCCGGTGAACAGCGGCAGCATGCTGGCAGACTCCACATGGAACGGACGGCTGCTCATCAGGGTGCCGGCCCCTTCACCGTGACTCAGGCCCCAGGCGATGAGGCCGAGGAAGGTGACGATGATGGCGATCTGGATGAAGACGATGAAGCCGTTGAGGTTCGCCACCAGCTTGATGCCGCGCAGGTTCAGGAAGGTCATCACGGTCACCAGACCGAAGATGAAGATCCAGGGCTCCACGGTGGGGAACATGGCGGTCAGGTAGATCTTGGCCAGCAGGATGTTGATCATCGGCATGAACATGTAGTCCAGTAGGGAAGACCAGCCCACCATGAAGCCCACATAGGGGTGAAACACCTTCTGGGCATAGGTGTAGGCGGAGCCTGCGGACGGGAAGCGGCGCACCAGGTGGCCGTAGCTGAACGCGGTCAGCAGGATGCCGCCGAGCGCCAGCAGGTAGGCGGTGGCCACGCGACCATCCGTGATGTCACCGACGATGGCGAAGGTATCGAATACCGCCATGGGCGTGAGGTAAGCCAGACCCATCACCACGACCTGGAACAGGGTGAGGGTCTTGAGCAGCTTGGCACCGGCCATCACGCTTTCTCCTCTGCACAGGCCCCGTGGGCGAGATGGGACGGGATCAGGGACGCGGAAACGCGTCGCTGGACACAGGGGGCGCCCATCTGTGGCACAGATGCGTGGCGCACGCCGGCGGGGACCGGCAGGAAAGCAGTGAAATGCCCCATGTTTTTCCTCACAACGTCGGGAGATTGCTTGGCAATCTGGGTATCAATTCCGGCACATGGCCGGCCTCTTGGTGAATGGTGGTGTGCCCCAGAAAAGCAAAGAACCGATGTTGTTGAAACATCGGCTCTCAAGGGGCGCCGTATTGTGCCCTCAGGGGGGGGGAGGAGACAAGCGAAAAAGGCCGCCAGCGGGGAATTTGTTCCCCCCGTGAGCGATCACTTCGCCACCGCTGCCGGAAAGTCGATGACAACCTTGTCATCAGGCGGGGCCCTGCTTTGCCGCCATGTGAAACCGGCGCCCTGGGGGCGCCGGTTTCGCTCAGGAGGCGTCCTGCTCGGGGCGGCCGAGGCGGACCCGGAACACGGTGAGGCGCAGCAGCAGGTAGATGGCACCGAGGGCGGCCCAGATCAGCCCCAGCTCGAAGGAGGCGGGCTCCAGGTTGAGCCAGAGCACCCCGATGCAGGCGGCGCCGCACAGGGGCAGGGCGAGGAACAGCAGGTGATCCTTCAGGGTCTTGTTGTGACCCAGCCTGAGATAGAAGTGGGCAATCACCGCCAGGTTGACGAAGGTGAAGGCCACCAGGGCGCCGAAGTTGATGAGCGCCAGCGCCATCTCCAGATCGAAGGCCACCGCCGAGAGGGCCAGCATGCCCACCAGCAGCACGTTGAGAGCCGGGGTCTGCCAGGTGGGGTGGATGTAGCCGAAGACGCGGCTCGGCAGGGCGCGATCCCGGCCCATCACGTAGAGCAGGCGCGATACCCCGGCGTGGGAGGCGAGCCCCGAGGCGAGCACCGCCACCGTGGTGCAGACCAGCACCACCGCCTGGAACAGCTTGCCGCCCACATAGAGGGCGATCTCCGGCAGCACCGCATCCGGCTGCTGGAAGCGGGAAATGTCCGGGAAGAAGAGCTGCAGGAAGTAGGAGACGGAGATGAAGAGCACGCCGCCGATGAGGGCGGTGAGCACGATGGCCCGGGGGATCACCCGATCCGCGTTCGGGGTCTCCTCCGACAGGGTGGTGATGGCGTCAAACCCGAGGAACGACAGGCAGAGGATGGAGGCGCCGGTCAGCAGGGGATTGATGTGCATCTGCTCGGAGAAGAAGGGGCGGCTGCTCGCCACCGTGCCGAGCCCCTCGCCGTGGCTCACGCCCCAGGCGATGAGGCCGATGAAGACGGCGATGATGCTGAACTGCATGATGACGATCAGGCTGTTGAAGTTCGCCACCAGCTTGATGCCCCGCAGGTTCAGAAAGGTCATGACGGCGGCCAGGGCCAGGATGTAGGTCCAGGGGGCCACGCCGGGGAAGAGGGCCTCCATGTAGATCTTGGCCAGCAGCATGTTGATCATGGGCATGAACATGTAGTCGAGCAGGGAGACCCAGCCCACCATGAAGCCCACATAGGGGTGGAACACCTTCTGGGCATAGGTGTAGGCGGAGCCTGCCGAGGGGAACTTGCGCACCAGGTGGCCGTAGCTCATGGCGGTGAACAGCATGCCGATGAGGGCGAGCAGGTAGGCGGTCGGCACATGGCCTTCGGTGATCTCGGTGACGATGCCGAAGGTGTCGAACACCGCCATGGGGGTGAGATAGGCTAGCCCCATGATGACCACGTGCCAGAGTTTCAGGCTTTTTTTCAGACCGGCGGGGTGCGGGTGCATCAGGCGATCCCCCGCAGGCTGGCTGACGGGATCAGGTTGACGGTGAGGTCATCCTGCACGGTGGGGGCGCCAGTCCGGGATGCGGACGGATGGCGCAGACCGGCGCGGGCCGGCAGGAAAGCGATGATATGCCCCATGGAGTTCCTCACTAAGAAGCGGGTGTCGTGAGATGGCGTGCCACCTCGTTATCATTTCCGGTCTGTTCCGGCCTCGTTATGGATTTGTTTGGCGCAAAAAAAGAACCGGGCTCCGATGAGCGGACGGTCCTTGAATACGGCGGCGCATTGTGCATTCGTGATGCCCCCTTGACAAGCATATCAAGGGAGCAAAAACGCATTTTTTTGCACGTGGGCGAACGCGGTCTTCCGGATCAGGCCAGGGAGGCGGACAGGGCCTGCTCCAGCAGGTCCAGCCCCTCGTCGACGATGGCTGCCGGGGCGGTCAGGGGGGCGAGGAAACGGATCACGTTGCCACGCACGCCGCAGGCCAGCAGCACCAGCCCCCGCTTGCCCGCCTCGGCTACCAGCCGCTTGGTGAGATCCGGGTCCGGTCTTTCGGCATCTCCCTCCTTCACCAGCTCCATGGCCACCATGGCGCCGGGGCCGCGGATGTTGCCGATGCAGTCAAACCGTGTCGCCAGCTGGTGCAGGCGCGCCTTGATCTGCTCCCCCTGGGCCAGGGCTTTCTGGTTCAGGCGCTCCTCCTCGATCACCTCCAGCACTGCCAGGGCGGCGGCGCAGGCGATGGGGGAGCCCGCATAGGTGCCCCCCAGGCCACCGGGCTTGGCGGCGTTCATCACCTCGCTCTTGCCCACCACGGCAGAGAGCGGGAAGCCGCCGGCCAGGCTCTTGGCGAGGGTCATGATGTCGGGTTCGACACCGCTGTATTCGGTGGCGAAGGTCTTGCCGGTGCGACAGAAACCGGTCTGGATCTCGTCGCAGATGAGCAGGATGCCGTGCTGGTCGCACACCTGGCGCAGGCGCTGCATGAAGCTGGCGGAGGCGGGGTAGAAGCCCCCTTCCCCCTGCACCGGCTCGATGATGATGGCGGCCACCCGGGTGGGTTCGATGTCGGCGCTGAAGCAGAGATCCAGCGCGGCCAGGGCATCGTCTTCACTCACTCCCAGGTAATCGGCGGGGAAGGGGAGGTGATAGACCTCCCCCGGGAAGGGGCCGAAGCCGGTCTTGTAGGGCACCACCTTGCCGGTGAGGGCCATGCCCATCATGGTGCGGCCGTGGAAGCCCCCCTTGAAGGCGATGGTACCGCTGCGACCGGTGTGGGCGCGGGCGATCTTGATGGCGTTCTCCACCGCCTCGGCGCCGGTGGAGAGGAAGAGGGTGCGCTTGGGGGTGGGGCCGGGCACCAGGGCATTCAATTTTTCCGCCAGCTCGATATAGCCGGGGTAGGGGGTGACCTGGAAGCAGGTGTGGCTGAACTTCTCGAGCTGCTCGCGCACCGCCGCCACCACCTTGGGGTGGTTGTGGCCGGTGTTGAGCACGGCGATGCCGGAGGCAAAGTCGATGTAGCGGTTGCCCTCCACGTCCCACAGCTCGGCGTTGTGCGCCCGGTCGATGAAGACCGGCAGCAGGGTGCCGACCCCCTGAACCACGGCCGCTTCGCGGCGGGCCTGCCACTGCTGGTTGTTGCTTGAATGACTCATCTTTCCTCCCTGAGGGGCATGGGCCCCGCTATTCCTGTGCCATCTGGCCATATGTGTGCCGCCAACTGCCCTCGGGCAGGGCGGCCTGTTCGCAAAAGGGGGCCCCGGGTGTGCCCTCAGGGCCCACAAGGCGCTCGGTCGTGACCGGCGGCCCCCTCTTTCTATCTGTAAAAACGATGGGCTGCGTCATAACGCATCTGTTTTAACGATGCTATTGCCCCTTCACTCCCCTCAGCGAATGCCGCCAAAGCAGAGGTATTTGGTCTCCAGGTACTCCTCCAGCCCTTCGGCCGCCCCTTCCCGGCCCAGCCCCGACTCCTTGATCCCGCCAAAGGGGGCCAGTTCGGTGGAGATGATCCCCTCGTTGATCCCCACCATGCCGTATTCGAGCCCCTCGGCCACCCGCCACACCCGGGCGATGTCGCGGCCATAGAAGTAGGCGGCCAGGCCATAGGGGGTGTCGTTGGCAAGCGCAATGGCCTCGGCTTCCGTCTCGAAGCGCACCAGGGGGGCGACGGGCCCGAAGATCTCCTCGTCCAGAATGGGGTTGCCCCGGGTGACCCCGGTCAGGATGGTGGGGTGATAGAAGAGGGGACCGGCGGGGTGGGCGTCGCCTCCCACCAGCACCCGGGCACCTGCGGCGACCGATTGCTGCACCAGCTCGGCCACCTTGCTGGCGGCGGCCGGGTTGATGAGGGGCCCGATCTGGACGCCCTCGCCCATGCCGTCCCCCACCTTGAAGGCCTTGACCGCGGCGGCGAGCTTCTCGGCGAAGGCGTCATAGACGCTGGCCTGCACCAGGATGCGGTTGGCGCAGACACAGGTCTGGCCGGCGTTGCGGTATTTGGACGCCAGGGCCCCAGCCACGGCGGCGTCGAGGTCGGCGTCGTCAAAGACGATGAAGGGGGCGTTGCCGCCAAGCTCCAGGGAGAGGCGCTTCATGGTGTCGGCGCACTGGCGCATCAGCAGTTTGCCGATGCGGGTGGAGCCGGTGAAGGAGAGCTTGCGCACCACGGGGTTGCTGCACAGCTCGTTGCCCACCGCGCTCGCCTGATGGGAGGTGACGATGTTGATGACCCCGGCGGGAATGCCCGCCTGCTCCGCCAGTACCGCCAGCGCCAGGGCGCAGAGGGGCGTTTCGGCGGCGGGCTTGATGACGATGGTGCAACCGGCGGCCAGCGCCGGACCCGCCTTGCGGGTGATCATGGCGATGGGGAAGTTCCAGGGAGTGATGGCGGCCACGACCCCCACCGGCTGCTTGATGGTGGCCAGGCGCCGATCGGCGGAGAAGCCGGGGATGGTGCGGCCATAGGCACGCTTGCCCTCTTCCGCGAACCACTGGATGAAGCTGGCGCCGTAGGCCACCTCTCCTTTGGCTTCCGCCAGCGGCTTGCCCTGCTCGCAGGTCATGATGCGGGCGAGTTCCTCCTGGTTGGCCATGATGCGCTCGAACCAGGCGTAGAGTTTGCTGCTGCGCTCCTTGGCGGTGAGGGCCGCCCAGGCGGGTTGCGCCGCGTGGGCCGCCGCGATGGCGAGGCGGGTGTCCTCCCCGTCCATGTCGGGCACCTGGGTGATGACCTGGCCGGTGGCCGGGTTCAGGACCTCGAACCGGCGCCCGCCCAGGGACTCGCACCAGCGGCCGTCGACATAGGCCAGGGATTTGATCAGGGAGAGAGCAGGTTGTGATGCTGACATAAGTAAGGGGCCTCGATAGTGGGTCTGGGTGGCGCGTTTATGTGGGCACCGCCGTATAGAATAATAAGCACGTAACGACCATAAAATGAGCCGAAATGTTTTTCAAGTGTTAAATATATTTGAGTGAACTGGGCGTCACATGCTAGAAATGGGGCTGTGAGCGCGATTGTAGCGGTTTTCATTGCGCAGGGTGTGCAAAATAATGAACGCTCTGGGTTGTGCAGGATAGTGAACGGGGCTGACGTGTCTGACTCACTATATTGACCAGTTGGCCCCAGGTATTCGAATGACCATGGAAGGAGGTGGGCGATGGAGCAATCCCGTGGCGAGGTCCGATGGCGGACCATGACGGACAACCCCCTGGCGGAGCACGAGAGAAACATGGGGGAGCGGCTCGCCCGGATCCGCAGGGAGCTCGGGCTCTCCCAGCGCCGGGTGGCGGAGCTGAGCGGCCTGACCCACGGCGCCATCTGCATGATAGAGCAGAACAAGGTGAGCCCCTCGGTGGCCTCCCTGCAAAAGCTGCTGAGCGTCTACGAGCTGCCGTTGTCGCGCTTCTTCGCCGAAGAGGAGGTGGCGAGCACGCCCAGCGTGGTGATCAAGGCGGAGCAGCTCATCGAGCTTGGCAGCCAGGGGGTCTCCATGAAGCTGGTGCACAACGGCAACAATCGGCGCCAGCTCGGCTTCATGCTGGAGACCTATGCCCCCGGCACCGACACCGGCGGCGTGGTGAAGCATCAGGGGGAGGAGGTGGGCACCGTGCTGGAAGGGTCGGTGCTGCTGACCCTGGCCGGCCAGACCTATGAACTGTGCGCCGGGGACAGTTATGTCATCGACACCGGCGAGCCCCACAGTTTCAGCAATCCCTCGGGGCAGGTCTGCCGCATCGTCAGCGCCCACACCCCGGCCAGCTTTTAATGTGAACAACCCGTTGTGTTGGAAACGAACCGGTAAGGAAACAGGGATCATGACCGAACATGTAAAGAGTTACTACGCAGCCAGTGCCAACAAACACGCGCCCTACCCGACATTGACCGAACAGCTGGAGTGCGATGTCTGCGTCATCGGGGCGGGTTATACCGGCCTCTCCAGCGCCCTGCATCTGGTGGAGAAGGGGTACAAGGTGGTGGTGCTGGAGGCCGCGCGAGTCGGCTTTGGCGCCAGCGGCCGCAACGGCGGCCAGATCGTCAACTCCTACAGCCGCGACATCGACACCATCGAAGCGAACTGCCCGCCGGATCAGGCCAGGCTGCTCGGCTCCATGTTGTTTGAGGGGGGCCAGATCATCCGCGAGCGGATCAAACGCTACAACATCCAGTGCGATCTGCAGGAGGGCGGGGTGTTCGCCGCCGAGACCGAGAAGCAGCTTCACGAACTCAAGGCGCAGAAGGCGCGCTGGGAGAAGTGGGGCAACGACCAGCTGGAGCTGCTCGATGCCGACGGGGTGCGCGAGGTGGTCGCGAGCGATCGCTACGTCGGCGCCCTGCTGGACAAGAGCGGTGGCCATATCCATCCCCTCAACCTGGCGCTGGGGGAGGCGGAAGCCATCCGCATGCAGGGGGGGCTTATCTTCGAGCAGTCCGCCGTCACCAGCATTACTCCGGGTCAACCCGCCCTGGTCAAGACCGCCAAGGGGGCAGTGAAGGCGCGCTTCGTGGTGGTGGCCGGCAACGCCTATCTCGGCAACCTGGTGCCCGAGCTCGCCGGCAAGAGCATGCCCTGCGGCACCCAGGTGATCGCCACCGAGGTGCTGGGGGAGGAGCGGGCCCGCTCACTGCTGCCGCAAAACTACTGCCTGGAGGATTGCAACTACCTGCTCGACTACTACCGCACCTCCGGCGATCACCGGCTCATCTATGGCGGCGGCGTGGTCTACGGGGCGCGGGATCCGGCGGACATCGAGCGGCTGATCATCCCCAAGATGCGCAAGACTTTCCCGCAGCTGGCCGACGTCAAGGTGGAGTACACCTGGACCGGCAACTTCCTGCTCACCCTGTCGCGCCTGCCGCAGTTTGGCCGCATCGGTCACAACATCTACTACATGCAGGGCTACAGCGGCCACGGCGTCACCTGTACCCATCTGGCGGGCAAGCTGCTCTCCGAGGTGCTGAGCGGTCAGGCGGAGCGCTTCGATGCGTTCGCCAGGCTGCCGCACTACCCCTTCCCGGGTGGCCGCCTGCTGCGCATCCCCTTCACCGCCGCCGGCGCCGCCTGGTACACCCTGCGCGATCGCCTGGGGGTGTGATGTCACCGATGGCCCGCCAGGCTGGCTGGCGACAACAAGAAGAGGGAGGCGTTATGCCTCCCTCGTTTTTTGTCGTCAACCTGCCCGGGCCCTGACAGGGCTAGAAGCGGTAGGGGAAGCGGATCCCGATGGTGTAGTCCGGTGCATCCGTGGTGAGCCCGGCAGACCAGTTGACCGCCATGGAGAGGTTGTCGGTGATGGCCCAGGTCGACCCCATGCCAAAGCTGGCGGCGTTGGCATCGGAGCCGGTGACCTTCTCCATGGCAAAGCCTTCGGACCCCTGCTCGGACTCCATGGTGACGCGCTGGTTGATGTTGAAGGAGAGGCTGAAGCGTTCGTTGAGGGCGAATGCGACCCCCAGGCCATATTCATACCAGTCCCCCAGCTGGATGCTGCCGGGCTGGTTGCCGGGCTGGTAGGAGATATCGTCAAAGTCCTGCTTGAGGCTGTGACCATAGTTGAGGCTGGCAAACAGGATGGCGGGATCCATGGTCTTGACCAGGGAGAAGCCGGTGGAGAGCTGCCAGAGCCCGTTGCCGGTGGCGAGCTCCTTGGGGGTCACCAGGTTGCCCGATTCCGAGGTGTTGATCTCGATGCCGTAAGGATCCTTGCCGGTCGGCGCCTTGGCCCGGAAGTTCCACACCAGATCCGGCCAATCCTCGCTCTCGGCCATGACCCTGTAGTAGATGGCGAGGCTGAGATCCCCCAGACCGCCATCGCTGACGCTCTGCTCCTCGAAGTCGCGGCTGGAGTTCTCCTTGCCGGTGCTCTGGTAGTTGGTGTTGCGGAACATGTAGGGGAGGGCCAGCTCCAGTTGCCAGCGATCGTTGAGGGTGTAGCGGGTGATGACATCCGCCGTCCACTGATCGGAGCGAACCCGATCCAGGTTGATTTCGCCAAGGAAGATGGCGTCCAGGGCGAGGAAGCCGCGCAGGGCGAGATCCTTGCGGTTGTAGTGCTGGTAGGAGAGGCCCACATCGACGGTCAGGGCGCGGTCGAACACATTGTGCTGTTCGATCATCAGGTCTTCGGTACTGCGGCCGACCTCCGGCGTGCGCCGTGAGGCGTCCTGCTGGGTGGAGGCGACGGCGGCCCCGGCTCCGACCCCGACCCCGGCGGTTGCCGTCGTGGCACCGGCGGCCTTGACGGCCTCCAGGCGGGCCTGGAGCTGATGAAGGGCCTGGTTTTGCTGGATCAGTTGCTGGCGCAGGAGATCCAGCTGTTGTTGCAGGGCCTCCTCCTCGGCCGTGGCCCCCCAGCAGGCGAAGGGGGCGAGGGCAATCAGCAGCATGCGAGACTGTTTCATCGGGATACGTCCTTGTTGTTTATCATCCTTTCTGATGGTTCAGCCCCCGGGCTCACCGGTGCTCAGCGCGAAAACCAGATGCGGGTCTGATTGAGCGTCTGCAAACCGTCCCCTCTGACCTTGTTGAACTGCAGCAGCCCCCGGCTGAAGTCTGTACCGCGCAGGCTCTGCTCCAGCAGGACCCGGCCGTCGGAAGAGTGTAGTTGCAAGCCGGCATAATTCCCCGAGACCCGATAAGTGGCGGTGCCAAGATCGCCCTGGTGCTCGTAGCTGCCCGCCTGAACCAGGTGTCCCGTCATGGTGGGGGTGGTCAGTTCAATACCGGTCTGGTTGACCGAGCTGTTGCCACTCCCCTCCAGTTGAACGACCTGTACCAGCCCGGCCCCCTGCACCTGGGCCTCCTTGGCGGGCGTGGCCGCGGGCTTGACCTCATCCTTGACGCGCACATCCAGCTTGGGTTTGTTTTGCACAATGCTCAGCGCCAGGTTCATGGCCGCCGTCTGCTGGGCCTGGGCCGTGGTCAGTGACGAGATGAACTCGATGCCGAAGTAGCTGATGCCATGGCTGCTGACATAGCGGCCGCGCAGGTGGGCCAGCTCCCCGTCCGCCAGTTCGGGCGCAAAGTGGTCTGACAGATGGGCCAGCGGGTCCGGTGCTGCCAGCAGCGGAGAGGCGATGCCACCCAGGCTGCAGAGGAGGCATAGGGCGGGTCGGGTATTCATGATGACCTCACATTAGCTCTTTGTGCTGAAAACCGAATTCCAGCAGGGATGTTTCATTGACCGGGGCGAAGAGCCCATCCTTGCCTCTGACAGAGAGCGGGGGAGAGGGGTTGGCAAGGGGGGCATCGGGACGATAGCCCGCGCCGATGACGGCGAGGAGGATGCCGTTCCAGCTCTCCTTGAACTCCTTGAACGTGATCACCCGGTTGCCGAGGGCCGGGTCTGCCAGATAGACGCGATCATGGCGATCGATGGCCCGCAGCACGGCAAAGTGCTGATAGCCGCGAATGTTGAGCAGGACGATGGTGGGCACCCTCACCTGGCGCAGTTTTTCATCGCCCAGTCGATACCCTCTGACCCGCATGCCGAGCATTTGCAGGTACTGCTTCATGTCGAGCATGGAGAAGCCGTAGTGCTTGACCTGCTCCGGGTCTGCCATGGCAAGCATGCCATCCATGACCCAGCGTTCATTGGTTGCATGGCCGTAGGCGTAGCGCAAGATGGTGGCGACGGCGGCGGCCCCGCAACTGAAATCCGTATGTTGGCGCTCGATGTTGGCGTACCGGCGCTCCAGAATGCTCTGCACCGGTTTGTTGAGATCCCCCAGTGCCGGAAGATGCTCTCCCAGTGGCACCGAGCCCGCCCAGACGGCAGGACAGCACAGCAACAGCAACAGCCAGCGCATTCAGACCTCCAGTGTCAGGGAAAAAGGGGGCACTGGGCCCCCTCGCATCGACTTACTTGGCAAACCCTGCGGCCAGCGAGAGATTGTTCGCTTGCAGGTTGTTGGTCCCCGAGGAGACGTTCACCCCGATGTTGCCCACGGCACCGTTGAAGGCGCCGCCATCGATGGTTGCCCGGTTGAAGGTTTCGCGGCTGGTGTAGGTGTTGACCACGGGAATATACCCGACGGCGTACCCACTGAGCTTGATGTCACCCTCTTCCTTGAACTCGAACTTGCCATCATCTTTCGGGTTGTTGTTGCCGTACCTGTCGTTGTCATTGTCGTGGCCATGTCCTTTCTTGACATCATGACCGGTACCGCCCCCCTCGTAATCGCCCCAAGCCTTGAGACCGAGGAACACACCTGCCTTGTCAACCGTCTTGGTTGCGCTCAGGCTTTGGTTTTCGGTCATGTTCTTGGAGACGCTCTGGCTGTTGGCCACGGTGGCCACGGCCATGTTGCCGGTGGACACGGAGGCTGCCATGTTGTTGGCCTGGACGTTACCCGAGCCCGAGGTCACGTTGACCCCGATGTTGCCTGCGGCATCCTTGAAGGCCCCATCGCCCACACCGGCCTTGTTCTGATGGCCGTGATTGGTCGTCCAGTTGTTGCTGGCGCTCTGGGTGGAGAAGACCTCGGCATCCGACGATCCGCCAGGGGCGCCATGTTGTTGTTGACCACGGCCCATGATGAACTCGGCATCGACCTCGTCATAGGCTGCCAGGGAAGCGCTGTTGCCCTGTACGTTGGAGTCACCGGCTGCGACGTTGGCGCCGATGTTACCGGATGCACCCTTGAACGAGCCGTCGATCTTGCTCGTGTTCTCCGTTCTTGTATTGGCGGTGCCTATCATGGAACTGGACTGCTGGTTGTCCACGACGGCCATGCCGAGTTTGTTGACGTTGATGTAGCCGCCGACATTGACCCTGCCTTCGTATTCCACATCGACTTCTGCCTTGACCTTCTTGGTCAAGGTTGCCCCTGTCTCATCTCTGTCACCGCGGTAATCGGCGGATGCAGTGCCCGACATGGCCATGATGACCGCGGCGGCTAATGAGCTATAAATAAGTCCACGCATAATGAGTCTCTCCATTGAACTTTCAGCGGAAGATATGCCCATCGGCTGATACCCCCGGGCCTGGCTTCCTATCCCTGCGGCATCATGGGGATGCCGTTACTGCGCCAGCCAGGGGCAGGGAAACCATGTTGACTGACTGGTTTCCCTGTCCCGTGACCTGGTTCACCTGAATGACCCCCTTGCTGCCCGTGAGGGCGGTGTCATCCAGATAGATGCTGGTAGTGGTGTTGGCGGGGGGCTTTCCCCCTGGGGTCTTCGCGACGCTGGAGCTGAGATTGATGTCGGTCACGACACCCAGGCCGCTGTCATCGAGGGACAGGGCGAAGGCGTTCAGTTGCTGGTTGCCCTCACCCGCCCCCTGATTGATGCCGACCAGTCCCCGGTTCTGGCTCAGGGCCGAGCCCAGGATGGCGACGCTCTGGCTGCCGTTCAGATTGGTGGTGGATTGATTCAGCTGACCAAATTGAATGACGGCAGGACCCGAAATGGCGATGGCGGCAAGATTGCCTTGCTGATTGTTATTGCCGGCAACCATATTGACGCCCATGGAACCACGAATATTGCTCAATGCCTGAGCACCGAGATCGACCCGGTTTTGTGCCAATGAGGGGGTGGCAAATGCCAGAAAAGGAAATGTTGCCAATGCAATATATGTCTTCATGTTCTGTCTCCATCTGCCAGGAGGGCTTATTGGAGAGAGCAACGACCATGCCAATTAGCAAAGTTTTGATTTTTAACTGTTTTTTATTTGATATGATTGTTTTTATGTCTCAATCTTGAGAGCGACATATTATGTCGCCAAGTAAGCGCTTATTTATCAAAGGGTTTATTTTTTCTCACCGATATTTTTGCCGTCTCAATATTGTGGTGCCATCAGTCTAAAGGCGGGATGGTTTATAGTTATCATCGTCTGGCCATATTAAACGGCGCCATTTGATGATAAAGGGAGTTATCTGGATAAGTCGTCAGCGTCAGACTCCCTCGTGCAGTGGTGATAACAAGGAGTTGTCCCTATGACAGAAACGGCATTGTTGCTCATCAATTCATGTGCCGTACTGGAAAGCCTGATGGAACAAGGCGAGTGGCAGGTGGAGCAGGCAAGCTCCCTGGTGGTGGCAGAGAAAAAATTGCAGGAAAAGGACTATCCCCTGGTGCTGGTGGTGATCGAGCATCAGCAGCACGAAGCCCTCTACAACCTGATAGCGCAGCACTCCGGCGCCTTGTGGATCGGCCTCATCCAGCGGGACTGTCTCGCCAGCGAAGCCCTTCGCAATTTGCTGGCCGCCTGTTTTCATGATTTTCACACCTTTCCCCTGGACAGAGACAGGCTCTCCCACAGCCTGGGACATGCCCTGGGGATGGCGCGCCTCATCCGGCGACACCGCCCCCGACTGCAACCCCAGCTTCGTTTCATCCAGGGGGAGAGCGCCCCCATTCGCCAGTTGCGCGACCAGATCGTGCGGTTGCAGCATTGCCGCCTGCCCGTACTGGTGACGGGACCGAGCGGCACGGGCAAGGAGCTGGTGGCCCGGGAGCTGCACTACAGCACGTTCGGGGAGGAGAGCCCCTTCGTCGCGGTCAATTGCGGGGCCATGCCCCATCAGCTCATCCAGTCCGAGCTGTTCGGCCACGTCAAGGGGGCCTTCACCGGGGCACAGCACCACAAGATAGGCAAGATAGAGGCCGCCGATGGCGGCACCCTGTTTCTCGACGAGATAGGGGAGCTGCCGCTGGAGGATCAGGCAACCCTGCTGCGCTTCTTGCAGGAGCAGTGCATAGAGGCGGTGGGCAGCCACCTGTCGCGTCGTGTGGATGTGCGTATCATCGCGGCCACCAATATCGATGTGGAGCAGGCGGTGGCCAGCGGCGGCTTTCGCATGGATCTCTACTACCGGCTCAACGTGGTGCGCCTGCGTACCCCGGCCTTGTGCGAGCGGGCGGAAGACATCCAGCTCCTTGCCGATGACATTCTGGCGGAAGTGCGGGGCGGGCGGGTGCTCAGTTTCACCCGCAAGGCGCGCCAGGCCATGCAGTCCTATGGCTGGCCGGGGAATGTGAGGGAGCTGCGCAACCGGGTGCAGCGGGCGGCGGTCATGTGCAGCGGCCCCTTCATCGAAGCCGATGACATGGAGCTGACCAACATGGACAGCCTGCTGCTCGACGGCTCGCTCAAGGCGGTGCGCGAAGCGGCGGAGCGTCAGGCCTTGCAACGGACGCTGGCCCGCTTCCCCGATCAGCTCGAGGAGGTGGCCCGCACGCTCGACATCTCCCGGGCCACCCTCTATCGCCTGCTGGACAAGCACGATCTGCTGTGAGGGGACGGCAGTATCGCCCCGTCATGCAAAAAGCCCGGGCAGCAGGCCCGGGCTGCTTGTCTGGCCCCGTCGTGGGGACTCGTGACTTCCGATGAGCTTCAGGCCATCTCCATGGCGAGGTGACAGAGTCGCCGCGCAGCCTCCTCCTCGCTCTTGACCACCTGATGCACGCCGCGCACGCGCAGATGATGCACCTCCTCGTGCTGGTGGGCACAGGCGGCGATGCGCATCAGGGCGCCGTATTCCTGCGCCCTGATGGCTATCTCACCGGCCAGCAGGCTGTCATCCAGGGTGATCAGCAGCCAGCTGGCGTTGGGCAGCGCCGCCGTCAGCAGATCCTGCTGGATGGGATGGCCCGCCAGACAGGTGATCCCCATGGCGCGCCAGGGGGCCAGCAGTCGCTCGTCGGTGTCGATCACCACCATCTCCCTGCCTTGTTCATGCAACTGCAAGATGAGGTGCTGACCTATCTCGTCGGCGCCCACTACCACCACATGGCCCTGCAAGGGGCAGAGGTGAGGTGACCCATCGGTGCGTGGTTCGGGATGGCGCCTCAGCCAGCGCTCCACCTGGTTGAAGACCAGCGGATTGAGCACGATGGAGAAACAGGCGCCGACCAGCACCAGATCCCGGGCGACCCCGGGGACCAGTTCGAGCATGACCCCGAGACCCATCAGGATGAAGGAGAACTCCCCCACCTGGGCCAGGCTGGCGGAGATGGTCAGCGCCGTGCGCTGGCTGTGGCCAAAGAGCCGCACGATGGCGAAGGCGGCCACGGATTTGCCGATCACGATGACGAACAGGGTGGCCAGCACGGCCAGGGGCTCGCGCAGCAGGATGACGGGGTCGAACAGCATGCCCACGGAGACGAAGAAGAGCACGGCGAAGGCGTCCTGCAGGGGCAGGGTGTCGTTGGCCGCCTTGTGGCTCAGATGGGAGCTGTTCATCACGACGCCGGCGAAGAAGGCGCCGAGGGCAAAGGAGACGCCAAACAGCTTGACGGCGCCAAAAGCGATGCCCAGGGAACAGGAGAGGACGGCCAGGGTGAACAGCTCGCGGGAGCCGGTGGCGGCGGTGCGGGCCAGCAGCCAGGGGATGAGGCGTCGCCCGCCGATGACCATCAGGGCGATGAAGGCAGCTACCTTGGCCAGGGTCAGGCCGATATCCGCCATCACCTGGGCCGGGGTCAGTGCCTCGCCCCCCTGCTGCAGGTTGGCGAGGATGGGGAGCAGTACCAGGGCCAGCACCATCACCAGATCCTCCACGATGAGCCAGCCGATGGCGATGCGTCCCTCGTTGGTGTCGAGCTGGCCGCGGCTCTCCAGGGCGCGCAGCAGCACCACGGTACTGGCGGTGGAGAGGGCCAGGCCAAACACCAGGCCGGCGGTCACGGTCCAGTCGAGCAGTTGGGAGAGGCCAAGGCCGAGCAGGGTCGCAAGGGTTATCTGGACGATGGCTCCTGGGATGGCGATGTGTTTCACCGACAGCAGGTCTTTCACGGAAAAGTGCAGGCCGACACCAAACATCAGCAGGATGACGCCGATTTCGGCCAGCTCGGGGGCGAGCCGCAGGTCGGCGACATAGCCCGGCGTAAAGGGGCCGCATACCACGCCGGCCGCGAGGTAGCCCACCATGGGGGAGATGCGCAGGCGGCTTGCCAGCATGCCGAAGAGGTAGGCCAGCACGAGGCCGCCCACCAGGGTGGTGATAAGGGGGAGTGAGTGGTCCATGTCGTCACCTCGCTAATGGCAGTCAGGGGCTACCAGATCACCCGAAGGCGAAGAGGGCAGCTGTCAATGAGCAGGGGGCGAAAGAGACAGAAGTTGGCCGTATCAAGGGGAAATCTTGAGGGCAACAGATGCCGTTTCTATTGAAAAGTAATGCATTTATATGCCATGAGCAACACTGTTCCAGTTTTTGCGTTGGTTTTGATGAAAAGCATCTTTAATGCATTGCGATTGGGTGAAAAGAGTGTGCAGTTAAAGAAAAATTGGCAGGAATAATCAATCGATGATGATATTGGGAGGCAAGGGAGAACACCTATGAGCACACGGCATGGAGGAGGCTGGCCTCCTCCATGGTGAACGAGGGTGCTGAAGGGGCATCACTCTCCCCTGGCGACCCCCTCACGTCTGGGGTCTGCGGCCCCCAGCCAGCCGCCGGCATGGCGCTGGACGCCCTGCAGCCCGGAGGTCTGCTCGTTAAGCAGGACCTCGTGCCCTCTGGCCTTGAGCCCCTGAACCACGGCGTCGGGCGTGCGCCCCTGCTCCAGCTCGGTGGGGCCGTTGCGACTGCCGAAATTGGGCAGGTTGATGGCCTGCTGCAGGTCGAGCCCCCAATCCTGGGTGCCGAGCAGCGCCTTGCCCACGTAGTTGATGATGGCCGAGCCTCCAGGGGATCCCAGGCTCATCTCGAGCTCGCCGCTTGCCTTGTCAAACACCAGCAGGGGCGACATGGAGGAGCGGGGGCGCTTGCCGGGCTCCACCCGGTTGGCCACCGGCAGGCCGGCGGCGTCCACCGAGGTGAAGGAGAAGTCGGTGAGCTGGTTGTTCAGCAGGTAGCCGTTGACCATCAGCCGCGAGCCGAAGCCATCCTCGATGGAGCTGGTCATGGCCACCGCCATGCCGCTTTTGTCCACGATGGAGATGTGGCTGGTGGAGGGCAGCTCCGGGGTGGCGTCCCGGCCCCTGGCCAGCGCCCGGGGCGGGTTGCCGGGCTGGGCGACGCCCATGGAGCGGTTGCCGATAAGGTGCCCCCGCTGCGCCAGATAGCCCTTGTCCAGCAGGCCTGTCACCGGCACGTCGACGACGTCGGCCACATACTGGTTGCGATCGGCGAAGGCGAGGCGTGCCGCCTCGCTGTAGAGGTGAATGGCCTCGCTGGAGGCGGCCAGTTGACCCTGCTCCCCCTGTACCGGTTTGAGGGCGGCCATGTCCCGGCTCTCCAGCATGCCGAAAATCTGGCCAAGGGCGATGGTGCCGGAGGAGGGGGTCGGGAAGCCGCAGATCTCGCTCTGGCGATAGTCAAAGCAGAGCCCGTCCCGCAGCTTGGCCTGGTAGCTGGCGAGATCGGCGGCGCTCAGCACCCCGGGGTTGGTCGGGTGGGCGTGCACCTTGGCCACCATGGCCTCGGCCAGCGGGCCGCGATAGAAGGCGTCGGGGCCGTCGCTTGCCAGGGTACGCAGCACCCTGGCCAGGGCCGGGTTGGTGAGCCGGGTACCTGCCGTCTTGGGAGTGCCATCCGCCTGATAGAAGTAGGCGCGGGCGTCCGGATCCCCGGCCAGATAGGGATCTTTTGCCAGCAGGGTGGCGAGGCGGGGGCTTATCACGAACCCTTGCTCTGCGAGGGTGATGGCGGGTTCGAACAGCGTGGCCCAGGGCAGCTTGCCATAGCGCTCGTGGGCCAGGGCCAGGGCACGCACCGTGCCGGGGGCGCCGACGGAGCGCCCGCCCACCACCCCCTCATAGAAGGCCATGGGTTTGCCCTCCTTCATGAAGAGCTGATCGGTGGCAGCGGCGGGGGCTGTCTCCCGGCCATCCACCGCCGCCACCTGCTTGCCGTCCCACACCAGCATGAGGGAGCCGCCGCCGATGCCCGAGGATTGAGGCTCCACCAGAGTCAGCACCAGCTGGACGGCGATGGCTGCATCGACGGCGCTGCCCCCCGCCTTGATGATCTGGTAGCCCGCGTCCACCGCCAGCGGGTTGGCCGCCGCCACCATGAAGTCACGGCCCTGCCAGCCCGGTTTGTCAATCCAGCCGCTGGCCGCCTCCGGGGCGATCAGGGTCTGGGGAGGAGGGACATAGTGAAAGCCATCCTGGGAGGCGCAGCCGCCAAGCAGGCCGAGGGCGACCAGCAGGCCGAGGGGTTTGAGGGACATGACAGGCTCCTTGTCGGTTTCTTGTTCACCTGCCGAAATGTGTCACACTTGGAGCTTGATTAAAAGTTTGTCTTAATACTCATATGGTTACAAAACTATCAAGGAGACGCTCATGACACACCGGGGGACGCTGGCGAAACCTTGCATGGCGGGGCTGCTCTGCCTGTTGCTGACGGCCTGCGGGGAGCCGACCTTCAGACCGCTGGCCCAGGGGGAGACCCTGCTCGCTTTCGGGGACAGTCTGACCGAGGGACGCGGGGTGAGCCCGTCCCAAAGCTACCCCAGCGTGCTGGCGACCCTGAGCGGCCATCCCGTGGTCAATGGCGGGGTGTCCGGAGAGCTGAGCCAGGCCGGCAGGGCCCGCCTGCCCGGGCTGCTGGCCCGGCACAGACCCGCTCTGGTCATCCTGCTGGAGGGGGGCAACGACATCCTGCGTGGCAGCGGGGAGGCAGCCCTCAAGGCCAATCTCGCCGCCATGATAGAGGCGGTGCAGGGGAGCGGGGCCCAGATCCTGCTTGTCGGGGTGCCCCGAAAATCCCTGTTTGCCGATGGCGCCCCCCTCTACGAGGAGCTGGCAGAGCAGTACGGACTGGTGCTGGACAACGACATCATCGGCGAGTTGCTGCGAGACCCGGCCCTGAAATCCGATGCGGTGCATTTCAATGCCGAGGGTTACCGCACCCTGGCGCAGCGACTTCATCGACTGTTGCAGGAAAGGGGGGCACTCTAGCGAGGTATCATGCTGCCGGGGCAGTGCGCCATGCTGCTGCAACCTATGGGGTCAGGAGATTGCGCGGCGGCGCTACCCCGGAGGGGACCAGCCCGCGGCGACGGTGCCGATGGAGATGAAAAAACCGCCGTGAAGGCGGTTTTTTGCAATCAGGCTGAGCCAATTTGCTTAGATGGACTGCTCTTCACCGCCCAGGGCGGCAAACAGGGCCGGGATGAACTGGGAGAGCTCGGCGGTGACCAGGGCGAAGTCGGCGTCCAGGCGGGCGGCGGGATCTTCACTGGTGACGTCGTCGTTCTGCTCGCGCAGCTCTTCGCTGAACTTGAGGCGCTTGATGGAGAGATCGTCCCCCAGCACGAAGCTCAGGGTTTCGCCCCAGTTGAGGGCCAGCTTGGTCACCAGCTTGTCGTTGGCCAGGTGGCTCTTGATCTCCTCGCTCATCAGATCCTGCTGCTTGCAGCGGATGATGCCGCCGTGCTCCATGGCGCTGCGCAGCTCGGCTTCGTCCTCCAGGGTGAAGGCGGCGGGCAGGTTGCCCTCGTTGAGCCACTCGGTCATGGTGATCTCGGGCGGGTTCTTGAGGGCCACCGGCACCACCGGCAGGGAGCCGATGGATTTGCGCAAGAGCGCCAGCAGATCGTCCGCTTTCTTGGCGGAGCCTGCATCCACCACCATCAGGTTATCGGCAGGGTTTATCCAGGCGAAGGTCTGGCTGGTGCGGCTGAAGGCGCGGGGCAGCAGGGTGTGCATGATCTCCTCTTTCAGCGCCTCCTTCTCTTTCTTCTTGAGGGCGCGACCCTGCTCGAATTCAATGGCCTCTACCTTCTCCGCCAGCATCTCCTTGACCACGGTGCCGGGCAGCATCTTCTCTTCCTTGCGAGCGCACAGCAGGATATGGCCAGAGGCGGCGTGGGTCAGGGTGGAGCCGAATTTGCCAAGGGGCTTGACCCACCCGAACCGGGAGATGTCCTGGCTGCCGCAGGGGGTGAAGGCGCAGGCTTCCAGCTGGGTTTCCAGCTGCTCAACGGTCAGGTCGAAGGGGCGGGTAAAGCGGTAAATCTGCAGGTTTTTAAACCACATGGCGTCCTCGGTCTCTAGATTGTCCGGCGGGCATTGTACTAGAGAGGCGCTTTGTGATCAGCCAATCATTCTCGCTAAATAAAGGGCGATCGACCTCACAGGGCCCCACCTTGATCCCCCGGGATCGGGCCCAACTCCCCTAGACTGCGAGTGTTCACATTGCTGACAAGGAGGCGACCATGTTGAGACAGAGTCGGCCGGAAGACATGGAAGAGATCGTCGAAATCTGGCTCCTGGCCTCCCTGCAGGCCCACGATTTCGTCGATGCCTCCTGCTGGTGGCAGGCTCAGGAGGAGCTGCGTACCCGCTACCTCGATCACGCCCGCATCTGGGTGTTCGAGGAACGAGGGGACCTGCTCGGCTTCATGGCGCTGGTGGATGATTACCTGGCTGCACTCTTCGTGCGCCCCGATAGGCAGGGGCGGGGGGTGGGGCACGCCCTGTTGCAGGAAGCCAGATCCAGATGTGCCGAGCTGCATACCCGGGTCTTCGTGGAGAACGAGCCGGCGGTGCGTTTCTACCGCCGCCACGGCTTTGAAATCGGGGGGGAGGTGTCCGATCCCCTCACCGGTCATCTTCAGTACCAGATGCATTACCAAGCCGTCTGAATCTGACGTCTGGGGTTGCCCCGGTTGAAAACGGGGGGCACCATCCTCATCTTGTCTCCATCCCGGGGCGCCTTCGCCCCCGCTCTCTTCTCCTTATCGAGCCGTTTTCCATGAAGATCCTGCACACCGCCGACTGGCACCTCGGTCATCAGCTTCACGGCCACGACCGCCGCTTCGAACACGACGCCTTCCTCGACTGGCTGGCCGACACCATCAAGACCCGCGACATCGACGCCCTGCTGGTGGCGGGCGATCTGTTCGACACCGCCAACCCTCCCGCCAGTGCCTGGCAGCAGCTCTACCGCTTCCTGGCACGGCTGCGGGCCGAGCACCCGGCACTGGAGATGGTGCTCATCGGCGGCAACCACGACTCCCCCTCCAAGCTGGATGCCCCCCACGAGCTGCTGCGCGCCTTCGACCTGCATCTGGTGGGCAGCATCAGCCGGGACGACGAGGGGCGCCTCGAGACCGAGCGCCTGCTGGTGCCGCTGCGAGGCAAGAACGGCGAGGTGGCCGCCTGGTGCGCCGCCGTGCCGTTTCTGCGCAGCAGCGATCTGCACCCGGAAGGGCTCAGCGAGGGGCAGGATAGACTCATCGAAGGGGTGCGCCAGGTCTATGAGGCGGTGCTGAGCGAGGGGCGGGCGCGCTGCAATCCGAATCAGGCCCTCATCGCCATGGGCCACGCCTATCTGGCGGCGGGCCAGCTCTCCGAGCTTTCCGAGCGGCGGGTGCTTGGCGGCAACCAGCATGCCCTGCCTGCCGAGCTGTTTGCCGCTGCCGACTACACGGCGCTAGGTCACCTGCACCTGGCCCAGAGTCCGGCCGAGGGGGTGCACTACAGCGGCTCGCCGCTGCCGCTCTCGCTGGCCGAGGCGAACTACAACCATCAGGTGCTGGAGGTGACGTTTGAGGAGGGCAAGCTGGCCCGGCTTGAGCGGATCCCGGTGCCCCGCGCGGTGGAGATGATCCGCCTGCCCCAGAGCGGCCTCGACGAGGCGCTCCAGGCCATCGAGGCGCTGGCGCTGCCCGCTTGCCCGCAGCAGGCGCAGCCCTTCCTCGAGGTGCGGCTGCTGCTGCCCAAACCCGAGGCCCGCATCCGCGAGCGCGTACTGGCCGCCATCGGCGACAAGCCGGTGCGTCTTGCCCGCATCACGACCAGTTATCAGGGCTCGGGCCAGGGGCTGGCGGACGGTGCCGGCCAGCGCCGGCTCGATGAACTCTCCCCCACCGAGGTGTTTCGCCTCTGCTATCAGCGTCAGTTCGACGGGGAGCCGGAGGCCGAGCTGGTGGCGTCGTTTGAAGAGATCCTGGAGCAGGTGAAGGAGTCCAGCCAATGAAAATCTTGTCGCTGTCAGGGGAGAATCTGGCCAGCCTGACCGGTCAATTCACCATCGATTTTGCCGGTGGCGCCCTGGGGGCCGCCGGCCTGTTTGCCATCACCGGCAATACTGGCGCTGGCAAGAGCACCCTGCTCGATGCCATCTGTCTGGCGCTCTACGACGAGATGCCGCGCTTTATCGCCAATCGCAAGAACGTGGCCGAAGTGGGCCGCATGGATGACGAGGAGAAGCTCAAGGCCAACGACGTGCGCGGCATCCTCAGCCGCGGCCATGCCAGCGGTTTTGCCGAGGTGCAGTTTCGCGGCTGTGACGGCCGCATCTGGCTGGCCCGCTGGGCGGTGCGCCGGGCTCGCAACCGCGCCGAGGGGCGCTTTCAGGCCCAGGAGCGCAGCCTGACCGACGTGGCGTCGGGCCAGGTGTTCAGTGGCAGCAAGCGGGAGCTGCAGGATCGCATCGACGAGCTGGTGGGACTCTCCTGGGAGCAGTTTCGCCGCGCCGTCATCCTGCCGCAGGGGGAGTTTGCCGCCTTCCTCAAGTCGAGCGCCGACGAGCGTTCGGCCCTGCTCGAACGGATGACCGGCACCGAGCTCTACTCCGCTATTTCGGTCCAGACCCATGAGCGGGCGCGGGAGGAGCAGCAGAAACTGGCTGCCATCAGCCAGCGGCTCGGTGACGTGGCGCTGATGGACGAGGCGACCCGCGAGCAGTGGGTGAGCCAGCAGGTCAGCCTCGCCACCAGCCTCAAGCACGAGCAGCAGCAACAGCAGCTGATGCAGGACTTGCGCGATCTCAACGGCCGTATCGCTGCCCAGTTGCAGGCCTGTCAGGAGGGAGAGGAGGCCCTTGCCGCGGCCGAGGCTGCCCACGCTGCGGCCGCTCCCGAGCGCGAGGAGTTCGTCCGCGCCGAGCAGGCCCAGGTGGCCCGCGCGGATCACGACGAACTGGCTCGCCTCACCCTGGAGGTGCAGCAGCAGGAGAAGGCGCTGGCCGAGCTTGGCCCTGAACTTGGCAAGCTGGAGGAGAAGACCCAGCAGAGCGCCCTCACCGAACAGCAACTGCTGGCGGAGAAGATCGCCGCCGAGCGCGAGTGGGGCGCCCTGCAGCCTGAACTCAAACGGGCGCAGGAGCTCGACACCCGCATTCGGGAAAAGCAGCAGCAACTGCAGAAGATCCAGCAGGAGGGGGCGCAGGAGCGGGAGGTGCAGCTCACCCTGGAGCAGGGCTGGCGCCAGCAGTGCCAGCAGGTGGAGCAGCTCAAGGGCCAGCACCAGCAGTGGGGTGCCTGGCTTGAGGAGCACAAGGAGCTGGCGCCGGTGGCCCGCCAGTGGCAGCCCCTGCTCACCGCCATGCAGGATTGGGCCGAGGATGCCGACAGGCTGCAGCAACTGCTCACCCTGCGCGAGCACAAGCTGCGCACCCTCAGGCAACTGCAACACCAGCTGGAGCAGGGGCAGCAGGAGCGCGACTACTGGCAGCGCGAGCAGACCCGGTTGCAGCAACAGCAGCATGAATTGCAGGAGCAGCAGTGGGAGGGGCGTCTGGCCAAGGCGCAGGAGCAGTGGCAGCAGCAGACCGAACAACTGGGCCAGCTGCGCCAGCTGCTGGAGCTGGCGGACTATGGCCGCAATCACGGTGAGCAGCATGGTCGCCTGCAGCAGGAGATCGCCCAGCTGGAGCAGGCGCTCGGCAAGCTGGCCATCCTCGGCGATGAGTTGACGCCGGCCCGCGAGCGGCTCGCCCTGCAACGGGACGAGGCACGCCACGCGCTGGAGCAGTCCCGTGCCATCGCCAGTTTCGAGCAGCATCGCCACATCCTGCGCGACGGTGAACCTTGCCCGCTCT
The DNA here is from genome assembly GCF_040907815.1 of Aeromonas sp. s6. Classification (NCBI taxonomy): domain Bacteria; kingdom Pseudomonadati; phylum Pseudomonadota; class Gammaproteobacteria; order Aeromonadales; family Aeromonadaceae; genus Aeromonas; species Aeromonas sp. s6. The sequence continues at coordinate 29,906 of NZ_JBFOCN010000061.1, read as the reverse complement.
GCGGCGCCGAGGAGCACCCCTATCACCAGAGCCAACCACAGGTGGCGGGCATTCTGGGGCAACTGGCGGAGCGCGCCCGCAGCCTGGAGCTTGAGTGGGATCGGCTCAATCACCAATACATTCAGTGCGAGAGCGAGCGCCAGGAGCTGGCCCGCCAGCTGGCGGTGCGTCAGCAACATCTGCCTGAGCTGGAGACGCGCGCCGAGCAACTGACCTTGCGCTGGCAACAGCTGGGAGGCGATACCCTGCTGGGCCATCCGCTGCCGCTGCGTCAGAGCCCGATCGAGTGGAACGAGTTGATGAGTACCCTGCTCGGCCGCGGCCAGAGTCTGGAGCAGGGGCTGGCCCGCAGCCAGCAGCAACTGCGCGAGGCCCAGCAGGGGCAGCAGCAGTTGCAGGCCGTGCGCCAGCAGCTGAGCCAGCTGGCCAGCCAGCACCAGCAGTTCGAGCAGCAGTGGCAGGAGGCCGACCGCCAGCGCATCGCCCTGGTAGGGGAGGTGAAGGGGATGGGCGAGCAGGAAACGACCCTGCGCCAGCGCCTTGAGCAGGGTGGCAGCCGGCTCGACGAGCAGATGGGAGGCCAGCCCTGGCGTCAGTGGCTGGGCAGCCAGCAGTGGCGCGAGTGGCAGCGGGCCTGCGAGGCCTGGCTGCACGGCCAGAGCGAGTGGGAGCGGCTGACCGGCGAGATTGCCAGCCTCACCCCGACCCTGAGTGCTCAGGAGGCGCGCTTGCAGACCCAGCGTGAGCTGCTGCACAAGCTCGAGCGCGACTACAAGGAACATGAACAGCAACGGCAGGGGCTGGTTACCAGTCGTGCCACCTGCCTGGGGGGGGAGGAGATTGCCCTGGTCGAGAGCCGCTGGCAGCAGCGGCTGCAGCAACTGGCCAGCGAGCTGGAGACGATGCAGGGGGCGGCCCGCACCCTGCGCGAGCGCCAGACCGAGCTCAAGACCCGTCTCAGCCATCTGGAGCAGGAGAAGCAGGTGAGCAGCCGGCGGCGACGGGAGGTGCTGGGGCGCTGGGCTGCCCACGCCAGCAGCCTCGGCATCGCCGAATATGATCTGCGCCGCCTGCTGGCCATGAGCCCGGATGAGCTCAAGGGGCGCCGCGCCGCCTTGCAGGCGCTGGAGGATGCCCGCGCCGAGGCGCGTACCCGTTTGACCGAGCGGCAGCGGGCGCTGGCGCTGGAGGAGAGCAAGCGGGATCGTTACCGCGAGCATCACCCCGAGCTGGCCGCGTTGGCGCCACAGGAGCTCGACAGCCGGCTGACGGCGCTGGAGGCGCACTGCCGCGCCCTCGACGAGCAGCTGTTCCAGTGCAAGAGCACGCTGGCCCAGGCCGAGGCGGCGGCCCTCAAGGCGGGCACCTTGCAGGAGGAGCTGGCTGCCCAGCAGGCGGTGGCGGATCATTGGCAGCGGCTCTGTGATCTCATCGGTTCTGCCAGCGGCGCCAAGCTGCGCACCTTCGCCCAGAGCCTCACCCTGGAGCGGCTGCTGCTGGAGGCCAACGCCCAGCTCGCCGAGCTCTCCCCCCGCTATCGGCTGGAGCGGGTGCCCGGCACCGATCTGGCGCTGCAGGTGGTGGATCTCGACATGGGGGATGAGGTGCGCTCGGTGGACTCCCTCTCCGGCGGCGAAAGCTTCCTGGTGTCGCTGGCGCTGGCGCTGGCCCTCTCCAGCCTGTCGTCACGCCAGACCCAGGTCGAATCGCTCTTTATCGACGAGGGCTTCGGCACCCTGGATCCGGACAGTCTGGATCTGGCGCTCTCAAGCCTTGACTCCCTGCAGGCGGCCGGCCGCCAGATCGGGGTCATCTCCCACGTGCAGACCCTGGTGGAGCGGATCGGTGTGCAGGTGCGGGTGGAGGCCCTCGGCGGCGGCGAAAGCCGGGTAGTGTTGCCCGGCTGACGACGTGTCGCCCATGACCCTCCATGAACAAAAAGGCCCCTGTCACAGGGGCCTTTTTGTTGGTGTGCAACCCGTCGCTGGTTATTTGCGCTCGGGCAGCATATTGGTCAGGGTATTGTCCTTGAGCACATGGTGGTGGTAGATGGCTGCCGCCGCGTGCAGGGCAATCAGCGCATAGCCAATGTTGGCCAGCGTCTCGTGCAGCTCCTTGATGGTACCCTTCAGGCCGTCGTCGGGGGCGATGAGGGCGGGGAGCGCCAGGCCGAAGAAGGGAATGGGCTTGCCCCCTGCGCTCAACAGCAGCCAGCCCAGCAGCGGGGTGAGGATCAGGAAGCCATAGAGCGCCAGGTGGGCGAGCTTGGCCAGCGTGAGCATCAGGGGGGAGAGCTCGGGCACGATACGCGGTGAAGGGCTACCCACGCGCACCAGCAGGCGCACGACCACCAGCGCCAGGATCAGCAGACCCACCATGAAGTGAAACTCCTTCATCAGGTCGCGGCCAGCCGACCCTTTGGGGAAGATGTCCCTGAACTCCATCAGGCCGTAGACGGCGATCATCAGCAGCAGGGTCAACCAGTGCAGCCCTATGCTCAGGCTGCCATAACGTTGTTCGGTATTTCTCAGCATCGTTGTCTCCTCGCCACTTAAGCGGCTTATCTCTTTTCATCCCGTCTCATATCGAGCCAAAGGACCCGCAGGTATCCCTCTTGAGGGTACTCGGCTTGCTTATGCCCGTGTTGATCTCGATAACATTTCTGCCTGTTTGCCGTCATGCTGACCTGTGCGGGAGCCCATGGAGTATCGGGAGATGGAAGGGGCAAAAAAAAACCGAAGCACCAGGCTTCGGTTTTTGGCGGTCACTGGCGTCAGGCCAGGGCGCATTATTTCTTGATGCGGATCACCGGGGTTTCGCCCACGGTCACGGCGCCAGTCATTTTCACCAGCTCTTTGATCTCGTCCATGTTGGAGATGACCACAGGTGTCAGGGTAGACTTGGCTTTAGCTTCCAGAACGGCCAGATCGAACTCGATGATGGTGTCACCGCGCTTGACCTGTTGACCTTCCTGAGCGATACGGGTGAAACCTTCACCCTTCAGCTCGACGGTGTCGATACCGAAGTGAACGAACAGCTCGATACCAGAGTCGGACTCCAGAGAGAACGCGTGGTTGGTCTCGAAGATTTTGCCGATGGTGCCGTCGCACGGAGCAACCATCTTGTTGCCGGCCGGCTTGATGGCGATGCCGTCGCCGACGATCTTCTCGGCGAAGACGACGTCAGGCACATCTTCGATGGGGACGATTTCGCCGGACAGCGGAGCAAAGATTTCGATGCCGCCAGTGTCAGAACTGTCGTCGGAAACCAGTTTCTTCAGTTTGTCGAACAGACCCATAGTAAAAGCTCCTAGAGATGATTGTCGCTGTTTGCAGCCGATCTTAGCAGACTGCCTTCTGCTTAATAAAGTTATCTACGCACGCTTCGATTTCGGCGGCGGTGGCAAAGCTCAGCGCCTGGTCGGCCATGGCCTTCACATCTTCGAAGTTGGTGTTGCGGATAAGCTTCTTGATACGCGGTACAGAGATGGCGCTCATGGAGAACTCATCCAGACCCATACCCAGCAGCAGCAGGGTGGCGCGTTCGTCACCAGCCAGTTCACCGCACATACCGGTCCACTTGCCATTGTCATGGGAAGCGTCGATCACCATCTTGATCAGGGTCAGGACGGAGGGTGACAGCGGGTTGTACATGGCGGAAATCATCTCGTTACCACGGTCGACAGCCAGGGTGTACTGGGTCAGGTCGTTGGTACCGATACTGAAGAAATCCACTTCCTTGGCCAGATGATGAGCCATCACGGCCGCGGCCGGGGTCTCGATCATGATACCCACTTCGATGGATTCATCAAAGGCTTTGCCTTCGGCACGCAGTTCGGCTTTCAGCGTCTCCACGGTAGCCTTCAGGCTGCGGAACTCTTCGACGGAGATGATCATCGGGAACATGATGCGCAGTTTGCCGAAGGCAGACGCACGCAGGATGGCCCGCAGCTGGGCGTGCATGATGTCGGTGCGATCGAAGAAGATACGCACGGCACGCCAGCCCAGGAAGGGGTTCATCTCTTTCGGGAAATTCATGTAGGGCAGTTCTTTGTCGCCGCCGATGTCCATGGTACGGACAATGATCGGTTGATCCGGCATGGCTTCGGCCACTTCCTTGTAAGCCTTGAACTGCTCGTCTTCGGTCGGCAGCGCGTCACGGTCCATGAACAGGAACTCGGTACGGTACAGACCCACGCCTTCGGCGCCGTTGCGGATGGCACCTTCGGTATCCTTGACGGTCCCGATGTTGGCGCACACTTCGACCTGGTGGCCATCCAGGGTGATGGCAGGCAGGTCTTTGAGCTTGGCCAGCTCGTCCTTCTCTGCCTGGAACTGGGCCTGGAACTTCTTGGCTTCGTTCAACTGGTCGGCGGTCGGGTTGATGATGACCTGGTTGTTGATCGCATCCAGCACCAGCATGTCACCGTTCTTGACGCGCTCGGTGATGTCGTTGGTGCCCACGACGGCCGGCAGCTCCAGGGAGCGGGCCATGATGGAGGTGTGGGAGGTACGGCCACCGATGTCAGTGACGAAGCCCAGCACGTATTTCAGATTGATCTGAGCGGTTTCAGACGGGGTCAGGTCTTTGGCGACCAGGATGACCTCTTCGTCGATGGTGCTCAGGTTGACAACGGCGATGCCCAGTACGTTCTTGACCAGACGGGTGCCGATGTCACGGAAGTCGGTGGCGCGCTCACGCAGATAGGGGTCATCCAGATCGGCCATCATCTTGGCGTACTGTTCGATCACCTCGTGAACGGCTCTGTCGGCAGAGGCCTTGTGTTCTTTGATGAAGGATCTGATATCCCCTTCCAGCTCTTCATCTTCGAGCAGCATGATGTGGCCTTCGAAGATGGCCTCTTTTTCTTCACCGAAGGTGCGACCGGCCATCTCTTTGATGGCTTCCAGCTGTGCGGCTGACTTGGTGCGGGCTTCGAGGAAGCGGTTGATCTCGGCATCAATCTGTTCGGCGGGAATCTTGCCTTGATTGATAACGATTTCATCTTCTTTCAGAAGAAGCGCCTTACCGAATGCGATACCGGGGGACGCAAGAATGCCAGATATCATAATCCTTCCTATTAAAACGACTGTGGGGGAGGAATAAAGCTGGATTACTCCAGCTCGTCCATCAGGGCAACCAGCTTCTCAACGGCTTTCTGAGCGTCCGGGCCGTCAGCCTGGATGGTCACGTTGGTGCCTTTGGTCAGACCCAGGGTCTGGAGCTTGAACAGGCTCTTGGCGCTGGCGGATTTGCCACCGGAGACCACAGTGATCTCGCTTTGGAATTCTTTGGCTTCTTTCACGAACTGAGCTGCAGGACGGGTGTGCAGGCCGTTTTCAGCAGTAATAACAACAGACTTCTCGTACATGGTTTCACCCCATATTATTGATATTGTTTGGAGAGATGGTCGCCAATGAGGCTTCCTGTCTCACCGTGTCAGTATGGATATGTTGTAAAGTAACGAAATCAGACCTGCAATGGTTTAATCCAGGTCAATTTTCTGTGCAGTATTCGGCGTCGTGGCCAGGTATTTTTTCGCTATCAGGCTGCAAGCCGCGTCAGGCCTGGCCTGAAATTATTTTATAACGAAAAATAACACTTTGTTACCTTGTGATACCTTGCCAGCAAACACCTCGTGACGCCGCACAGGATATGAGATTTATCACAGAATGTCTGCTTTTTTTGTCATATCCAAGTTTGTTATTTTACCCCAAAAAATAAGGGGCCGAGTGGCACTGGTGGCTAGAGAGTTTAGCGCATAATGAAAACGGCGCTCCGAGGAGCGCCGTCGTTTTGGTGTTGGCTGATCAACTACTGCTGCAATTCCTGCTCGCTGAACACACCGGCGAAGAGGGCGCTGGAGAGGTAACGCTCGGCGGCGCTCGGCAGGATGACGACAATCGTTTTCCCTTCGAACTCCGGCTGCTCGGCCAGACGGTTGGCAGCGACCACGGCAGCGCCGGAGCTGATACCGGCCAGGATCCCTTCCTCTTCCATCAGGCGGCGGGCCATCTCGATGGCTTCGTCACTGCTCACCTGCTCGACGCGGTCCAGCAGGCTCAAATCCAGGTTGCCCGGGATGAAGCCGGCGCCGATGCCCTGGATCTTGTGCGGACCCGGTTTGATCTCTTCACCCGCCAGTTTCTGGCTGATGACGGGAGATTCGCTGGGCTCGACCGCCACGGAGACGATGGCCTTGCCTTTGGTCTTCTTGATGTAGCGGGAGACCCCGGTGATGGTGCCGCCGGTACCGACGCCCGCCACGAACACATCCACCTCGCCATCGGTGGCGTCCCAGATCTCGGGGCCAGTGGTCTGCTCGTGGATTTCCGGGTTGGCCGGGTTTTCAAACTGTTGCAGCAGCACGTACTTGCCCGGCTCGGATTCGAGGATCTCGTTGGCCTTGGCGATGGCGCCCTTCATGCCGAGGGGACCTTCGGTCAGTACCAGGTTGGCACCCAGGGCCTTGAGCAGTTTGCGGCGCTCGAGGCTCATGGTGGCCGGCATGGTCAGGGTGATGGGATAGCCGCGGGCCGCAGCCACGAATGCCAAGGCAATGCCCGTGTTGCCGCTGGTGGGCTCGATGATCTCCTTGCCCTTGGTCAGCACGCCGCGTTTCTCGGCATCCCAGATGAGGTTGGCACCGATCCGGCACTTGACGCTGAAGCTCGGGTTGCGGCTCTCGATCTTGGCCAGCACGCGGCCCTTGGTAACACGGTTGAGACGAACAAGCGGGGTGTTGCCTATGGTCTGGCTGTTGTCCTCAAAAATTTTGCTCATGGTGCTATCCCTGTGTTTGTTAAGGCGATGAAACAAGATTACCCTGTGGTTTCTGAATGAGAAGTGACGAATCGTTATAACAATATGTTATTACAACATATAGAACTTATTCTCTCTTGCCGAGGGGGCTCCCGCTGCCTGGGCATCCAATGGAAGGGATCTCATGGGATTTGCAGGAAGCGACCGCTATCTCGCATCACAGGCACTGAAGATGGCCGTCGATGCCGCCATCGTGCTGGAGAAGCCGCTGCTCATCAAGGGTGAGCCCGGTACGGGCAAGACAGTGCTGGCGGAGGCGGTGGCCGAGTCCCTGGGCGCCGAGCTCATCAGCTGGCACATCAAGTCCACCACCAAGGCTCAGCAGGGGCTCTACGAATACGATGCCGTCGCCCGGCTGCGAGACTCCCAGCTCGGTGACCCCAGGGTAGGGCAGATAGGCCACTACATCCGCCGGGGCAAGCTGTGGCAGGCCTTCAGCGCAGAGCAGCGGCCAGTGCTGCTCATAGATGAAATCGACAAGGCGGACATCGAGTTTCCCAACGATCTGCTGCTGGAGCTGGATCGGATGGAGTTCGATGTCTACGAGACCGGCGAGCGAGTCAAGGCCCGCCAGCGGCCGGTGGTCATCATCACCTCCAACAACGAGAAGGAGTTGCCGGATGCCTTCCTGCGCCGCTGCTTCTTCCACTACATTCGCTTCCCCGACAAGGCCGAGATGCAGGCCATCGTCAAGCTCCACTACCCAAACCTCAAGGAGAGCCTGCTCGGTGAGGCGATGGAGCTCTTCTTCGAGCTGCGCGAGGTAGAGGGGCTGCGCAAGAAGCCGTCCACCTCGGAGCTGCTGGACTGGATCCGGCTGCTTTTGGCCGACGATATCGCCCCCGAGGCGATGCGCACCCGCGAGCCGGGCAAACTGGTGCCTGCCCTCTACGGCGCCCTGCTCAAGACCGAGCAGGACCTGCATCTGTTTGAGAAGCTCGCTTTTCTGGCCAGACGCGGCAGCTGACCCATGCTGATCGACTTTTTTAACCATCTGCGCCGTCACAAGCTCCCCTGCAGCCTGCGCGAATTGCTGGACTTGCACGCGGCGCTGGCAGCCAGACTGGCCAGCCTCGACATGGACGAGTTCTACCAGCTATCCCGCTGCCTGCTGGTGAAAGACGAGGCGCACTATGATCGCTTCGATCGCGCCTTCGCCGAGTATTACGAGGGGTTGGCCGCCATCCCCCTGTTGCCGGAGAGCCTGCCCGAGGAGTGGCTGCGCAAGGAGTTCGAGCGACTGTTAAGCCCGGAGGAGAAGGCGTTGCTCCAATCCCTTGGCGGGCTGGACAAGCTGCTGGAGACCCTCAATCAGCGGCTAAGCGAGCAGAAGGAGCGTCACGCCGGCGGCAACAAGTGGGTCGGCACCGGGGGCAGCAGCCCGTTCGGTCACGGCGGCTATCACCCGGAAGGGATCCGCATGGGGGGAGAGGGCCAGCACGGGCGGGCGACCAAGGTGTGGGAAGCGCGCCACTTTCGTAACTTCAGTGACGACTCGCCCCTGGGGCAGCGCGCCATCCAGCTCGCCCTGCGCAAGCTCAGGCGCTGGGTGCGCCGGGGCAATCCCGACGAGCTGGATCTCGACGACACCATCCAAAGCTCGGCCAGGCAAGGTTGGCTCGATGTGAAGCTCAGACCCGAGCGACACAACGGGGTCAAACTGCTGGTCTTCTTCGACGTGGGGGGCTCCATGGATGCCCATGTGGCCGAGGTGCAGCGCCTCTTTTCGGCCCTGCGCCACGAGTTCAAGCACCTGGTGTTCTTCTATTTTCACAACTGCCTCTACGACTTCGTCTGGCAGGACAATGCCAGGCGCCTTGATGATCGGCTCGATACCCTGCGGCTGCTGCGTACCTACGGCAGCGACTACAGGGTGATGGTGGTGGGGGATGCGAAGATGGGCCCCTATGAAATCACCTGGCCAGGTGGCAGCGTAGAGTACTGGAACGAGGAGCCCGGCCAGGTGTGGCTCGGGCGCCTGCAACAACATTTTCCCAAGATGGTGTGGGTCAATCCGCTGCCAAGGCAGGAGTGGCTGTGGCACCCCTCCATCAAGTTGATGAACGAATTGATCGGCGGGCGTATGCACCCGCTGACCCTGGCGGGTCTGGCTGCGGCCATCGACCAGCTGTGACCCTCTGAACCCTAAAAAACAGACAAGCCGGGATTGCACCCGGCCAGGAGCAAAGATGACCTCTATCGTAATCAGTGGCTCAGGCCTCTATACCCCTCCCTTTGCCGTCAGCAATGAAGCGCTGGTGGCGGCCTTCAACCAGTACGTGGATCTCTACAACGAGGAGAACGCCTCCGCCATCGATGCAGGGCAGCTGCCTGCCAAACAGCACTCGAGCTGCGAGTTCATCGAGAAGGCCTCCGGCATCAAGAGCCGCTATCTGGTGAGCAGCGAGGGGGTGCTTGATCCCGACATCATGCAGCCGCTCATGGCGGAGCGCCCGGACGATCAGCCCTCCATCATGGTGGAGATGGCGGTGGCGGCCGCCGAGCAGGCGCTGATCGCCGCCGGTCGTGAACCGGGGGAGATCGATCTTGTCATCGTCGCCGCCTCCAACATGCCGCGCCCCTACCCGGCGCTGGCCATCGAATTGCAGCACTATCTCGGCGCCAGCGGCCTGGCGTTCGACATGAACGTGGCCTGCTCTTCCGCCACCTTCGGGATCAAGACCGCCGCAGACATGCTGGCGGCAGGCACCGCCCGGCTGGCGCTGGTGGTCAATCCGGAGATCTGCTCGGGTCACCTCAACTTCCGCGATCGGGACAGTCACTTCATCTTCGGTGACGCCTGTACCGCCGTGCTGCTGGAACGGGAGGCCGATTGCCAGGTTGCCAACCCCTGGCAACTGGTGGCCAGCAAGCTGGTGACCCAGTACTCCAACAACATCCGCAACAACTTCGGCTTCCTGAACCGGCTCAGCCCGCGCACCCGCTACGGCGACGACAAGCTGTTTCGCCAGCAGGGGCGCAAGGTGTTCAAGGAGGTGCTGCCCCTGGTGTGCGATCAGATAGCCTCCCAGCTGGCGGAGCAGGGATGGGCGGCCGATGGCTTGAGCCGGCTCTGGCTTCATCAGGCCAACCTCACCATGAACCAGTTCATCGGTCGCAAGTTGCTGGGCCATGACGCCAGCCAGCAGGAGGCGCCTGTCATCCTCGACCGCTACGGCAACACCAGCTCGGCGGGTTCCATCATCGCCTTCCACCTCTTCAACCAGGATCTGCCAAGCGGGGCTCGCGGGGTGCTCTGCTCCTTTGGCGCCGGTTACTCCATCGGCAGCCTGCTGCTGCAGCGGCGCTGAGCACCCTGTTTTGCCCATAAAAAAGCCACCCGGGAGGGTGGCTTTTTTCATGCTGCCCGAGAGGCTTTTTTCAAGCGGGTTCGATGGCCAGTACCTGACATTGCGGTTCTTTTATCTGAAATCGCACGTTCACATCGAACAATCTGACACCGTACACCTTGTCATCCGGCTTGCCCTTCTTGTAAGCAGGGCGGGGATCCTGGGCCAGCACCTCCCTCACCAGTTCACGCAGCTCCGGGTGGGCCTTGAGCCAGGGGGCGAGCTGCTGCTCGGCCTGTGCGCTGAAGCTCACCGCCAGCGGCGGGGTGGGGGCATCGGGGGCGAAACCGCCACGGGCGTGGGGCAGGCTGTCGGCATAGGGGACATAGGGCTTGATGTCGACGACGGGGGTGCCGTCGAGCAAGTCCACGGCGCCCAGCTCGAGCCAGAGCTTGCCGCGTTCACGTCCCACCCCGTGCAGTTCGACCACGGAGAGGCCAAGGGGGTTGGGGCGGAAGGTGGAGCGGGTGGCAAAGACCCCGACCCGCTCGTTGCCGCCGAGGCGCGGCGGGCGCACCGTCGGGTGCCAGCCCTGATCCATGGTCTGGTGAAACACGAAGCTGATCCAGAGATGGGAGAATTGCTCGATGCCGCGCAGCACATCGGGCTGATCATAGGGAGGAAGCAGTTCGAGGCGTGCGCGAGCCGCGCTGACCAGACCGGGCTGGCGGGGTATGGCGAACTTCTCCTTGTAGGGAGAGCGGATGATCCCTAGGGTATCGATATCGAACTTCATGGCGGATCCTGGCTGAAAACCCGGGCAATGTAGCACAGGCACGCCGAAAACGCAGGGGGAGCACCAGGACGCAGCCCCTGTGATCCCGATCCCAGACCCGGTGCCCGGGGGCTGTGTCCTGGTGCCAACTTGCGTAGGGTGGGGCGGCAAAAGGGGTGGCGGGGGAGCGGGCAAGGAGCCTGCTGCCCGCACCATGACGATATGCCTGGCGGCATCAGGGCGTGCCTGGGACGTGTGCTCACCATGCCAGGCCATGGCCGTTTCGGCTGCCCGTGGAGGGGCTGCAAGGAGAGGGCGCCATAGAGGAGAGACAGGGATGAAATTGTTGATTATCGGCGGCACCGGCTTTCTGGGTCGCCACCTGACCACGCTGGCCCTGGATTGGGGGCACGAGGTGACGCTGTTCAATCGCGGCCACCGCCAGCACCCGGATTGGCGGGAGCTGACCCAGCTTCACGGGGACAGAGACGGGGACCTGGCCCCCTTGCGGGGCGAGGGGCGGCACTGGGATCTGGTCATCGACACCTGCTGCTATCGCCCCGAACAGGCCGAAGGACTCTCTGACGCTCTGCTGGGGCGCTGTGATCGGCTCATCTTCATCTCCACCATCAGTGTCTATCGCGATTTTTCCCAACCCGGCATGGATGAGTCGGCCCCCTTGCACGAGATGGCAGGAGCGCTCACCGACTACGGCCCCCTCAAGGTGCTGTGCGAGTCGGTGTATCGCGCCCGCTGGGGAGATCGCCTGTGCACCCTGCGCCCCGGCGTGCTCTGCGGCCCCTTTGACCCGACCGCTCGTCTTGCCTGGTGGGTGAGGCGGGTGCAGCGGGGCGGGCACTGGCTCTTGCCGGGGCTGGGAGAGGACAGGCTGCAATACCTGGATGTGCGCGACTGCGCCGAGTTCGTGCTGCGGGCTGCCGAGCAGCGACTCGCTGGGTGCTTCAACCTGATCAAGCCCGGCATCGCACTGAACGACTGGGTGGAGCGCCTCGCTGCCCGGCTGACGCCAGCGACCCCCTTGCAGCTCGAGTGGGCTCCCTGGCGTGACCTGATGGCGGCAGGGGTGGCGCCCTGGCAAAGCTATCCCACGCTGCTGCCAAACGAGCTGCCCGAGTATGCTGGGTATGGCACCATCAGCGCTGAGGCCGCCATCGTCCATGGGCTGAACTTTCGCCCCCTGGAGGAGACGGTTGACGATCTGGTGGTATGGCTTGCCAGCAACCCCCGGGGGCCGCTGCCGGGCATGACCCATGACGAGGAACAGGCCCTGCGACGACGAGTGGAGGTTTCTTTGTCATCGAATGCGTACTAGCCGACATCATAAAGAAGAGGGCACCCCGGGGTGCCCTCTTCTCATGTGGGGTGTTCATCCATGACGGGCGCTCAGCGCAGCAATGCCCCCGCGTCGGCCAGCAGGGTCCTCAGCACACTGCGATGGCACCGGGACTCCTGTTCGCAGTAGCACCCCACCGAGAAATGGGTGGTGTGGGAGAGGGCAGCCAGCAGGGCCAGATCGTGCCTCGCGGCCGGGGCGGCCATCTCGGCCTTGTACTGCTTGCAGAAGGCGGTCCACCGGGCCGGGGTGTCGGCAGTCTGACCGAGTTTCATGGTCTCGGCGCTGGGGGCCAGATTGGGGAACCAGACGTCGTACCAATCCTGGCTGGCGAACGCCGCTTTGGGCACGCCGCGAGGGGGGCGACGCACGGTGCCGATGCGAAGTCCCTCATCCTCGAGGCGGGGGCTGCCGAGTCGCACGATGGCGATCGCCATGGCAGGACTTACTTCTCTTCGGCCACTTTCAGCGCCTGACCGTAGCAGATCACCTGCTTCAGGCAGCCGGGCACGTCGCTGAACTCGGCGCACTTGTCGAAGCTGACGCCGTTGCCCCCCATGTCCGCCACGCGGCGGCGGGCCAGGGTGCGGGCTTCACCGGCATTGGGCACCGCCTGGTTGGCATCGCTCTGGCAGGATTCCCCCTCGACGGTGCCGAGGTAGAGGTAGTTGAGGTCGGCGAGCTCGCTCTGCTCGTAGATCCGCACGCTCCCCGGCTTGAAGTACTCGTCGAAGTTTTCCTTGTCCAGATTGCTGTTGAAGGCGAAGTCGGCGCAACCGGAGGCAATCAGGGGCATCATCAGGATCAGGCGTTTCATATCGGCATCTTGTTGGGTGGCGAGTGGGCCATTATAGGGGGCAGTCGCCGATGGCGACCAGCCCCATTTTTAGCCATATCAATGGATTGTAGCGAGACGATCCCGGATCAGGCGGGGGCCAGCCGCCGGTGCAGGCTGCGGTAGTGATCATCTTCCAGCAGCTCCTGGTGGGGGGCACACAGACGGATGCGACCCTCTTCCATCAGGGCTACCCTGTCCATCCGTTCCAGCCCCAGCAGGCGGTGGGAGATGAGCAGCAGGGTGCGATCCGCCCCCAGGGTCAGCAGCAGATCCATGATCTCCCGTTCGGTCTGGGTGTCGAGCCCTTCGGTGGGCTCGTCCAGCAGCCAGAGCGGTGCATCGTGGAGCAGGGCGCGGGCGATGCCGATGCGGCGGCGCTCCCCGCCGGAGAGCGGACGCCCGCCATCCCCGAGCCAGGCATCCAGTCCCTGTTCGGCCTGCTCACCCTCATCGCGCAGCAGAGTCCCGAGCCCCACCTGGGTGAGCACCTCGATGAGCCGTTCATCGCTGGCTCCGGGGGCGGCCAGGGTGAGGTTGCCACGCAGGGTATCGGCAAACAGGTGGACCCGCTGGCTCACCACGGAGCAGGAGGCGCGCAGCGCCTCTTCGCTGTAATCGGTGAGGGGCTTGCCATCGAGCAGGATCTCCCCCGATAGGGCCGTCCATTCCCGGGTCAGCAACCCCATCAGGGTGGACTTGCCACAGCCGGTCTGCCCCAGCAGCGCCAGCTTCTCCCCGGCATGCAGTTGCAGGGTGCACCCTTGCAGCACGGGAGCATCCTGGCCTGGATAGGTGAAATGCAGGTCGCTTATGTGCACGGCACCCCGGGCAGCGGGGGCTTGCTGTGCGCCCCACTCCGGCGCCTTGGCCTCTTGCAGGATCTCGTTGAGACGGCGGGCGGAGGTGAGGCTGGTGGAGAGGTGCTGGAAGGCACCGGCCAGCGGCAGCAGCGCCTCGAAGCTCGCCAGGGTAGCGAACACCATGAGTGCCGTGATGGGGTCAGGGGCACTGCCACCGACGCCGTGACCGGCCAGCCAGAGCATCAGGGTCAGAGTCCAGCCGCTCAGCAACTGCACCGAGAAGGCGGCCAGGCCGCTGACGCGGGCCATGCGGGCCTGGGCCCGGATCAGGGCCTGCTCCGCCTGCTGCAATCCGGTGAGCGCCTCGGGAGCGGCGGCGAACATCTGCAGTTCGGCCTGGCCGTCCAGATAGTCCACCATGCGGGTACGCAGGTTGGACTTCTCGGCGATGAGCTGGCGGCCCGGCGCGCGCCCGGCAAAATAGAAGACCAGGGGCAAAGCCAGCATGCCAAAGAGCAGAATGGCTCCCAGCGTCAGCGCCAGGCGACCATCGAAGAAGGAGAGGAAGAAGACCAGCCCGGCGCAGCTCAGCAGCGCCGCCCCAATGGGGGTGATGAGGCGCAGATAGACGTGATCCATGGCGTCGATGTCGGCCACCAGACGGTTGAGCAGGTCAGCCTGGCGAAAACCGGCAAGGGAGCCGGGGGAGAGAGGGGAGAGCTTTTGCCAGAACCAGACCCGCAGCCGGGTCAGCACCCGGAAGGTGGCGTCGTGGCTCACGACCCGCTCGCCCCAGCGACTGGCGGTGCGCACGATGGAGAAGAAACGCACGCCCCCCGCAGGGGTCATGTAGTTGAAGGTGTCTCGGGTGGCGACCGCCAGCCCGGCGACGGCGGCGGCGGAGAGGAACCAGCCGGAGAGGGAGAGCAGGCCCATGCCGGCCACCAGGGTGACCAGGGCCAGCAGCAGGCCGATGGAGAGGCTGAGCCAGTGCTGGCGATAAAGGCGCAGGAACGGCAATAGATCAGTCATCGAGAGAGTCTCCGAAACCTTGGGATTGCGACAGGAGGCGGGCGAAGGGGCCCTGGGCCTCGCCGAGTGCGGCAAAACGTCCCTGCTCCACCAGCTTGCCGTGCGCCAGCACCAGGATGTTGTCCATCTGGCTGAGCTGATCGAGGCGGTGGGTTATCATCAGCAGGGTCTGACCTTGTGCGGCCTGTTCGAGGGCGCTCATGACGGCCCGCTCAGAATGGCGATCCAGGCTGGCAGTGGGTTCATCCAGCACCATCATCTGGGTCGTCTTGAGCAGGGTGCGGGCAAGGGCGATGCGCTGGGCCTGGCCGACGGAGAGACCGCCCGCCTGATCCCCGACCCGATAGTCCAGCCCTTTCTCGTTGACGAACTCCCAGGCCTGGGCGCGCTTGAGCGCGGCTTCCAGCTCGGCGTCGCTGGCGGATGGTCTGGCCAGCAGCAGGTTGTCCCGCAGGGAGCTGTGGAAGAGTTGGGGATTCTGGGAGAGCCAGCCTAGCTGCTGGCGCCACTGGCTGATGTCCAGGGTACGAAGCTCCACTCCGTTGACGCACAGGGAACCGCGATAGGGGGCAAAACCGAGCAGGGCATTGACCAGGGAGCTCTTGCCCGCGCCGCTGATGCCGACCAGGGCGGTGCGCGTGCCGGCTTCCAACGTGAAATCGAGGGGACCGACCAGCACCTTGCCCTCGGCGCTCAGCACTTCCAGGCTGCGGGCTTCTACCTTGACGGGGCCATCCGCATGGAAGGGGAGCGTCCCGGAGGCGGGTTCGCTCACGTCGGCCTCGAGAAATTCCAGCAGTTGTTCGGCGGCGCCAATGGCCTGTGCCTTGGCGTGATAGTGGGCACCGAGTTCCCGCAGCGGCGCGTAGAACTCGGGGGCGAGGAAGAGCACGAACAGGCCGGTAAAGAGGGTGACCTTGACGCCATAGCTGCCAAAGTTGAGGTGATCGATGTAGGAGAAACCGAAGTAGACGGCCACCAGGGCCACCGCGATGGCGGCGAAGAACTCCAGCACGGCCGTGCTCAGGAAGGCGAGGCGCAGCACCTCCATGGTGCGCTCGCGAAAATCTTCCGATGCATCGCGGATGGCCTCCCCTTCCGCCCGGGTGCGCATGAAAAGCTGCAGGGTGCGCAGCCCCTTGAGGCGATCGAGGAAGTGACCTGAGAGGCGCGCCAGCGACTGGAAGTTGCGGCGGTTGGCATCGGCGGCGCCCACCCCTACCAGGATCATGAAGAGAGGAATGAGGGGGGCCGTGCCGAGCAGAATGAGGCCCGCCGCCCAGTTGACCGGGAACACGGAGACCAGGATCACCAGGGGAATAAAGACGGCGATGGCCATCTGGGGCAGATAGCGGGAGAAGAAGTCCTGCATCTCTTCGATCTGCTCGAGCAGCAGGCTGGCCCAGCTACCGGCGGGGCGACGCTGGATATAGGCGGGGCCGAGCCTGGCGAGGCGGGTGAGCACCAGCTCGCGGATGGCCTGGCGCACCGCACTGCCCGCCTTGAAACTCGCCACCTCGCGGCCATAGGCCAGGGCCGCCTTGGTCAGGGTCACCAGCAACAGACTGATGAAGAGGGGGGCGGAGTGCTCCGGCGTGGAGCCTTCGATGATGAAACCGTGCAGCAGGGTCGCCAGCAACCAGGCCTGCATCACCATCAGGACGCCCTGACCCAGCCCGAAGGCGATGGAGATGCCGATCCAGCGCCGACCATGGCCCGATTGTTTGCGCAACCAGCCATAGAGATGTTTCTGTCTGTTCTTGTCCATTACCACCCTCCTCAAACGAGTGGCGCAAGACTATCGTCGCCCCCACGGCTTGGCAACCTTGCAGAACCAGGCGGATGAACATCATTGTGTGAAAAATCGGCTTCATGCTCATTAGTTGGCCGAACAGCTTGATTTATGGCAAAAAATGCGAGGTCGGTGATTGCGCTCGGCGGCAAAATGCATATAGTAGAGGCCACTGACGCGGGTGTAGTTCAATGGTAGAACGGTAGCTTCCCAAGCTGCATACGTGGGTTCGATTCCCATCACCCGCTCCACATTCCAGATAGCGGCACGCGCCGTTGTCCATATCAGCCAGATGGCTGTCTGTCGTGGGGATTCCCCATCACACCGAGCACGTTTTGATGCCTAGCGGGCATCGTATAATGGCTATTACCTCAGCCTTCCAAGCTGATGATGCGGGTTCGATTCCCGCTGCCCGCTCCAGTCTTCACACAAAAAGCCCACTCCTGCGAGTGGGCTTTTTGTTGTGCATTTTTTGAGGGGGCAAGTTGCCTGGGGCGAGCCTTGCAGACATGGAAAAGGCGCCACAGGGCGCCTTTTCAACTCGGGAGTGGGAGAATTACTCCTGCTCCAGCTCGCCGCAGAAGCGATAGCCTTCGCCATGGATGGTGGCGATGATCTCAGGGGTGTCGCCCACGCTCTCGAAGTGCTTGCGAATACGGCGGATGGTCACGTCCACGGTGCGGTCGTGGGGCTTGAGTTCGCGGCCCGTCATCTTCTTGAGCAGCTCGGCACGGGTCTGGATCTGGCCCGGGTTCTCGCAGAAATGCAGCATGGCACGGAACTCGGAGCGGGGCAGCTTGAACATGTCCCCTGCCGGGCTGACCAGGGCGCGGCTGTTGATGTCCAGAGCCCAGCCATTGAACAGATAACGCTCTACCAGCTTCTTCTCTTCGCCACCGGCGGCCACGTTCATGGTGCGGCTCAGCAGGTTGCGGGCACGGATGGTCAGTTCACGGGGATTGAACGGCTTGGTGATGTAGTCATCTGCGCCGATCTCCAGCCCCAGGATCTTGTCCACTTCGTTGTCGCGACCGGTCAGGAACATCAGGGCGATGTTGTCGTCTTCACGCAACTCGCGCGCCAGCAGCAGGCCGTTCTTGCCCGGCAGGTTGATGTCCATGATCACCAGGTTGATGGTGTGGCTGGTCAGGGCCTGGTGCATCTCGTCACCGTTGTTGGCTTCCAGCACGATGTAGCCTTCGGCTTCGAAGATGCTCTTGAGGGTGTTGCGGGTGACCAGCTCGTCTTCGACGATCAGAATATGTGGTGTTTGCATGAGTATTCCCAGATTCTTATCAGTTAATTATCGAAATTTTAACACTCTTTGGCGTTATCCGACCGGTCCTGAAAATTTATTACGTCATCCTGGGTATGAATATCAGGTCGAATCATCGCGAATTTGGTAACTATGTCGGCAAGCATCCCTGTGCCGTACATGGGCTCTCAACAAGTCTGAACAAGAGAAGCCCGGAGAGGTAGTCCATTACAAAAGTTGCTGCATTTTATCAGTTAACAGGCGCATAACAACACTCTTTGCCGTCAGATAGCAACTTTTTAACTCAGCTTTGATATAAGTCAATCCCCGAGTTCGCTGCATCATACTTGGGCTGACCCGCTTTTTCGCCCTTAATAAATGTAATGGGATGTAACATGTGGTTGACATGACTTTGTGGGAAAACTACAGAAAAGTGTGCTTCATCGCCCCCTTTGCGCCTCCCAGTTGCCCAGCCTATGCCATTGTCACGGCCTGGAACCCGGCCAGCCGGTGGGTGGGGCTGCGCCGCAATGCCCGTCGCCAGCGAGCCCTTGTCCGGCAAATGGGCGAGTGTCCCGTCATGGGAGAGGTCTGGGGGAGCGATGAGGATGAGCGCTGGCAGGAGGCGTCGCTGTTGTTGCCGCTTTCGCAGCCAGAGGCGATCCGGCTGGCCGCCCGATTTGGCCAGAATGCCCTCTATTGGGTGCGTGAAGGAGAGCTCTGGCTGGTGCCCGTGTTGCTGGAAGGGACGCCCTGTCATCTGGGGGCGCTTGCGTCCCGCTGGCGGTTCAGGCCTTAGGGCTGACATGGCCCCCCGCCATCCGGACAGGGCACCCGGCAGGTGGATTGTCAGCGCCCCGACATGATGAAAGAATGAGCGGACACATTTCACTCCATGGAAGGATGATGATCATGCTGGACCTGCTGCCCGACCTTTGCGATGAACATGGCGATGCCCTTAGGATCGCTGACCCCCTGTTTCACGACTATGGCGGCAAGGCGCTGTTTTACGGCGAGGCCGTGACCCTCTCCTGCTTTGAAGACAACAGCCTGGTGCGTGAGCTGGTCAATCGTCCCGGCCATGGCAAGGTGATGGTGATCGACGGGGGCGGCTCCCTGCGTCGGGCGCTGCTCGGGGATCAGCTGGCCATCAAGGCGGTGGAGCAGGGGTGGGAGGGGATCCTCATCAACGGGGCCGTGCGGGATGTGGGGACGCTGGCGACCCTGGCGCTGGGGGTCAAGGCTCTGGCCCCCTGTCCGGTCAAGACCGAAAAACGGGGCCTGGGGACGCTGGACACCTTGGTCTCTTTTGCCGGTGTGACCATAGCGCCCGGCGACTATGTCTACGCCGACCTCAACGGTGTGCTGGTGAGCGGCGCCAGGCTCCTCTGAACCTCAGAAGTTGAAGCCCACGCCCAGAGTGAGAAAGTGTTCCGTGCTGAAGGCACTGAGTCCGTAATTGGCTGTGATGGCCAGGGAGGGTGTCACCAGCAGGCTGCTGTTGAGCTCAACCAGAGTGCTGGCCTTGCTCACCTCCAGCTGCTTGAGCTGGCTGCCGATGTTGAGTGACGGGGAGAGGCGATAGCGCACCCCAGAGCTGATATTGAACCCGGCCTGCCCACTTTGGGGGCCGATGGCGGGGCCGGCCTCCATATAGAGGCTGATGTCATCCTGAAGCGGGTATTGATAGCCGGTATTGATGAGCCAGAGGTCGAAATTGTCGCCAAGGTGGCTCTGGTTGCCGAGCAATACGCCGGAATAGCTTTTGACGTAGAGCGGGTTGTCCGATTCGGTCTGGAGAAAACTCCAGTCGGCGGCCTGAGCCGAAAAGACGAGGCTGGATGCCATTGCGATGACGAGAGACTTGACCATTCGTTTCCCCTCCCTGGGTCCGAACAGGACTACAAGCATGGCACATGCCAGCGGGGAGTAAAGGGAACCCCGATCACAATAAAAGAGTTTTGATTGACGCCGCAGCCATGGTACACAGGCCCCTCACTCCGTGTCGTTACGACACGCTCCATCACTAGGTGAACTGATGAACAACAAACTGATCCTGCTGGCCGCTCTGGCCCTGGGAGGCTGCGCCATGACTACGGGTTCCACGCTGGCACAATTGCAGGCATCGACCTGGCAACTGCAAGGGGCGAGCGGTGATACCTTCACCCTGCAGGTCGCCGGTGACAAGGTGGCGGGCAAGGGCGGCTGCAACCGCTACTTTGGCGGCATCACAGAGCAGGGTGACGGCGTGTTGACGCTGGGCGCCATGGGTTCGACGCGCATGATGTGTGCGGGGGATCTGGCCGGCAAGGAGATGAACTACCTGCAGACCCTGGAGAAGGTGGCGAGCTTCCAGATCAGCGGCAAACAGCTGGTACTCAAGGATGCCGACAAGGCCACCTTGCTGACCTTTGACGCCGTGAAATAAGCCGGAATCTCGTCAAAGGCTGTCGCAGGCAACCCTGCGCCAGTGTGCAGAAGAATGTGAAAAGGGACGCAATGGCGTCCCTTTTTGTGCCTGATGTCGGGTCATCCCCCTCGCTGGAAGCGAAACCGCTTCTTGCGCCGGTAGGGATAGACATCCTCGAACATCCCCTCCTTGATGTTGCTCTGCAGCATCTTCCAGTAGTTGGCGTCGAAGAGCTCCTTGTGCAACTGCATCATGATCTCCCGCACCTGGGGTTTTTGCAGCAGGAAGGTGGCGAACTCCTCCGGGAAGATGTCGTTGGGTGCCACCGAATACCAGGGTTCGGCGCTCCACTCGTCCTCCGGGTAGCGGGGCGGCGGGATCTGGCGGAAGTTGCACTCCGTCATATAGCAGATCTCGTCGTAGTCGTAGAAGACCACCCGGCCGTGGCGAGTCACCCCGAAGTTCTTGAACAGCATGTCGCCGGGGAAGATGTTGGCCGCCGCGAGCTGGCGGATGGCGTTGCCGTACTCCTCTAGGGCGAGGCGGGTCTGCTGTTCGTCCGCCTGATCCAGATAGAGGTTCAGGGGGATCATCTTGCGCTCGGTGTAGAGGTGTTTGATCACCAGCTTGTCGGCGGTGAGGGTAAGCGCAGAAGGCGCCACCGCCTTGAGCTCGGTCAACAGCTCCGGCGAGATGCGATCGAGGGGAAATTCGAAGTTGGTGAACTCCTGGGTATCTGCCATGCGGCCCACTCTATCGTGCTGTTTTACCAGCCGGTATTTCTCCTTCACCTGCTCGTGGCTCACCTCCTTGGGCGGGGTGAACTCGTCTTTTATCACCTTGAACACCACATCGTAGGAGGGGAGGGTGAACACGCTCATCACCATCCCCTTGATGCCGGGCGCAATGACGAACTGCTCCCGGCTCTGGGCCAGGTGCTGCTGGTAGTGGCGATAGAGCTCGGTCTTGCCGTGTTTCTGGCAGCCGATGGCGTTGTAGATTTCATAGTCCGGCTTGCGGGGCATGATCTGGCGAAGGAAGGCCACAAAGAGCGCCGGCACCGGGGCATAGACCATGAAGTAGGCGCGGGCGAAGCCGAACACGATGGAGGCAAGCTCCGGCTCGAAGATGACGGTGTCCACATAGATGCTCTGACCGGTGCTGAGCAAGGGCAGGATGAAGGGGTAGACTTCTCCCTTCACCCGGATGAGCCCCACCAGATAGGCTCCCTTGTTGCGATAGAACACCTCCCTGAGCAGCTCGATGGCGAAGGGCTCCTCGTGCAGGATGGCCGGGCCGCTCTCTGCCAGATGGCGGTGGATGTCCATGATGTCCCGCTGCTTGTCTTCGAAAGGGAGGGTGAAGCTGTAATCCCCGAGCAGCTGGCTCAGGGTCTGGGGCAGGTGGGAGAGATCGGTGCGATAGATACGCAGCAAGGATCCCAGGTCAGGCTTGTCGCCCCGGCTCACGAAGGGGTGGATATAAAGGTTCTCGTCGCGGATGTTGCGATGGCGGAAGATGCGGCGATAGACGGAATTGAAGAAGGACTCAGCCACCTCGAAGTTCTCGCAGCGGGGCAGGAGATCGCTGAAGGCGCCTTTCACCTGCTTGAGCAGGGCCTGGGTCGGCAGCTGCTCCCCCATCATCTGTTTGATCTGCGCCGTGGTGGCGCCGACATGGTGATCATAGAGGCGGATGCGCTCTCGACCGGCGAGCTGCACCCCCAGCCAGTCGCTGTTCTCGAAACGGCTCTTGCTGCCCTGGGTTATCTCGAGAAAGCGGCTGTAAAACGACTCAAAACGTTGCAGGATCGTCTCGGCGACCGCCTGCTCCAATGGCTGCTGCATCTCTCTCTTCCTTGTGATCTGTCGGGCCCATGGCGTCAGTGCCCTGAGGCGGCGGACTCGCGTCCAAGGCCACTATGGCAACATCCAAACATCTGTTCAAGTGGCAATATTTCGGGATAAACGGTAGATTGCGCCCCTGTTTTGCCGACGGTTCGCCGCAGTTCGCGGCGTCGGCCTCATCCTGGAGAGAACCCGATGAAACTCTATTTTGTGCTGGTGTCGCCAGCCCGTGCCGCCAACGTGGGGGCTGCTGCTCGCGCCATGAAGACCATGGGCTTCGACGCCATGCGACTGGTGGGGAGCCGGGTACACGAAGAGGAGGAGGCAAGCTGGGTTGCCCACGGGGCGCAGGAGATCCTGACGGATGCGCAAGCCTTCGACACCCTGGAAGAGGCCCTGGCGGACATGGATCTGGTGGTCGCCACCACCGCCCGGCAGCGCGGCCGCTACCAGCACTACCTCACCCCGGCGGACATTCGCGACCAGATCCGGGCCAAGCCCTCCCTCGAGAAGGTGGCCATCGTGTTTGGCTGCGAGGAGTCCGGACTCTCCAACGAACAGCTCGCCCAGGTGGATCTCATCAGCTACCTGCCTCTCAAGGTCTCATACCCGTCCCTGAACCTGGGTCAGGCGATCATGCTGTATGCCTATGAGCTGAGTCCGCTGCTCGATGACCAGAAAGTGAGCGACGAGCAGGACGTAGCAGAAAATTTCGAGAGTGCCGGGCAGGTTCGCGTGCTGAAATCAAAAACAGCAGAATTGCTTGGTGAACTCGGAGTTTCGCAGGATGAAAAACTGCATCAATGGGTGATGGACCGAGTGCCCATGCTGCCGCAGCGGGATCTCAATATGCTCCATCTGCTCTGCAAAGACCTTGCCCGCAAGTTTGGCAAGGAGGTTTAGGTTGACAGCCCCTCGCCGGGCGCGGTATTGCTAACAACCAGATTCGTTCAAGAGTGTTCGTCATGCAGCTATTCACCAACGTCATCACCACCACCATTATTACCGGTACCACCACAGGTGGCACTGGGGCCGGTTGATGCGCTGACGAACAAGCACAGAAATCAGAAAAAGGCCCGTACCCACCCAGTACGGGCTTTTTTGTTGGATTGTTTTTAGACCAATTAGCAGATCAATTTGCAGGGAATACAGGGAGATAGCGATGAGAGTGTTGAAATTTGGCGGGTCGTCACTGGCCGACGCAGAGCGTTTCTTGCGGGTTGCCGATATCGCGGTGAATACCCACGGCCAATCCCAGGTGGCCCTGGTGCTGTCGGCACCGGCCAAGGTGACCAATCACCTGGTCGCCCTGGTGGAACAGACCAGTCGCGGCATGGATGCAAGCAGTACCCTGTTCGAGATCAACGGCATCTTCTCCCGCCTGCTGGCGGGGCTCAAAGCCGCCTATCCCGCGCTGGATGACAAGGCGCTGCAGGCCCGTCTCACCGCCGAGCTGGATCAGGTCGAGCGGCTGATGCAGGGCATCCGTCTGCTGGGGCTGTGCCCGGACAACGTCCAGGCGCGCATCCTGAGCCGGGGCGAGAACCTCTCCATCGCCTTCATGCACGAGCTGTTGCGTGTGCGCGGCCTTGAGCTGGACATCATAGTGCCCGAGCAGTTGCTGGTCACCGATGGCGGCTACCTCGAAGCCCATGTGGACATCGAGGCCTCCCGGGTGCGCTTCGCCGCCAAGGGCCTGCGCTCTGACTGTCTCTACCTGATGCCGGGCTTCACCGGTGGCAGCGACAAGGGCGAGACCGTGCTGCTGGGCCGCAACGGCTCCGACTATTCCGCAGCCGTCTTGGCCGCCTGCGTCGATGCCGAGTGCTGCGAGATCTGGACCGACGTGGAGGGCTGCTACAACTGCGACCCGCGCCTGGTACCGGATGCCTACCTGCTCAAAACCCTTTCCTATAAAGAGGCGATGGAGCTCTCCTACTTCGGTGCCAAGGTGCTGCACCCGAAGACCATCGCCCCCGTGGCCCAGTTCCACATTCCCTGCCTCATCAAGAACAGCTTCAACCCCCAGGGGCCGGGTACCCTCATCGGGGTCGATCAGGGGGATGACGATCTGAAGGTGAAGGCCATCTCGGATCTCTCCGGCATGTGCATGTTCAACGTCTCCGGTCCCGGCATGAAGGGCATGGTGGGCATGGCCGGTCGCATCTTCTCCGCCGTCTCCCGCGCCGGGGTCAGCATCGTGCTGATCACCCAGTCGTCCTCCGAGTACAGCGTCAGCTTCTGTATCCACAGCTACGACAGCGACAAGACCCGCAAGGTGCTGGAGCGCGAGTTCGAGCTGGAGTTCAAGAACCAGTTGCTGGACCCGCTCGAGATCATGACCGATCTGGCCATCATCTCCCTCATCGGTGACGGCATGCGCACCTCCAAGGGGATGGCGGCGCGCTTCTTCACCTCCCTGGCCCAGGCCTCCATCAACATCGTCGCCATCGCGCAAGGGTCGAGCGAGCGCTCCATCTCCGCGGTCGTGCGCTCCGGCAAGGTGGCGGAAGCCATCAAGGCCTGCCACCAGAACTTCTTTGGCAGCCAGCAGTTCATCGATCTCTTCGTGGTCGGGGTGGGCGGCGTCGGTGCAGCCCTGGTGGATCAGATTGCCCGCCAGCAGCCGGTACTGGCCGAACAGGGCACCGGCCTGCGGGTGGTCGGCATCGCCAACAGCCGTCAGATGGCGGTCAACAAGGATGGCCTGGCCCTCGCCAACTGGCGTGAACAGTTGGTGGAAGCACAAGGCAGTTTCAGCCTGGAGGCGGTGAAGAAGCTGGTGGAAGAGAGCCACCTCATCAACCCGGTGATCGTCGACTGCACCTCGAGCGAAGCCGTGGCCGTCCAGTACGCCGACTTCCTGGGGGCCGGTTTCCACGTGGTCACCCCGAACAAGAAGGCCAACACCGGGTCGCTCGATTACTACAAGGCGCTGCGTCGCACCGCCCGCCAGACCCGCCGCAAGTTCCTGTACGAGACCAACGTGGGCGCGGGCCTGCCGGTCATCGAGAACCTGCAAAACCTCATCAAGGCCGGTGACAAGCTGCGCGCCTTCGATGGCATCCTGTCCGGGTCGCTCTCCTTCATCTTCGGCAAGCTGGACGAGGGGATGGCCTTCTCCGAGGCTACCCAGATCGCCCGCGGCAACGGCTTCACCGAGCCGGATCCCCGTGACGATCTCAACGGCATGGACGTGGCTCGCAAGCTTCTGATCCTGGCCCGCGAGGCCGGCATGGCGCTGGAGCTCTCCGATGTGGAGGTGGAGCAGGCACTGCCGCCGGGCTTTGACGTGAGCGGCGACGTGGAAGCCTTCATGGCCCGCCTGCCCGAGGCCGACGGCTGGTTCCGCGACCAGTTCGCGGCGGCCCAGCGTGAAGGCAAGGTGCTGCGTTACGTCGGCTCCATCGAGGGTGGCAAGTGCAAGGTAGCCATCAAGGCGGTGGGTGGCGACGAGCCCCTGTTCAAGGTAAAAGACGGAGAGAACGCGCTCGCCTTCTTCTCCACCTATTACCAGCCCATCCCCCTGGTACTGCGCGGCTATGGCGCAGGGACCGAAGTGACCGCCGCCGGTGTCTTCGCCGATGTGCTGCGCACCCAGAACTGGAAGCAGGAGCTGTAACATGAGTTCAGAGATGAACCCGAATGTAGAAATCGGCGGCAGCGTGGTGGCCTATGCCCCGGCCTCCAGCGCCAACCTGAGCGTGGGCTTTGACGTCCTGGGGGCGGCGCTCGCCCCCGTGGATGGCTCCCTGCTGGGTGACCGCGTCCAGGTCAAATCGGCAGAGGTGCCTTTCGCTCTCTCTTCCGTGGGCCGTTACGCCCACAAGTTGCCGGACGACCCGAAAAAGAACATCCTCCACGACTGCTGGGTCGCCTATGGCGAGGCGCTGGAGAAGCGCGGCCTTGGTCTCAAGCCGCTGGAAATGGTGCTAGAGAAGAACCTGCCGGTGGGCTCGGGCCTGGGATCGAGCGCCTGCAGCGTGGTGGCGGCGCTGGAAGGGCTCAACGCCTTCCACGGCGCGCCCCTGAATGAACACGACCTGCTGCTGTTGATGGGGGAGATGGAAGGCAAGATCTCCGGCTCCGTCCATTACGACAACGTGGCGCCCTGTTATCTGGGCGGCATGCAGCTGGTGCTGGAGGAGGGGGGCGTCATCAGCCAGGGCATCCCGGTGTTTGACGAGTGGTACTGGGTGGTCTGCTACCCGGGCACCGTGGTCTCCACCGCCGCCGCCCGCGCCATCCTGCCGGCCCAGTATCGCCGCCAGGACTGCCTCACCTATGGCCGCCGGCTGGCCGCCTTCGTGCATGCCAGCTACAGCCGCCAGGAAGGGCTGGCCGCCAGCGTCCTGAAAGACGTGATCGCCGAGCCTTATCGCGCGGCCCTGATTGAAGGTTTCAACGAGGTGCGGGCCCAGGGGGCCCAGAACGGGGCGCTGGCCACCGGCATCTCGGGGTCCGGTCCCACCGTGTTCGTGGTGATGAAGGATCTGGCCCAGGCCGAACGGATGAAAGAGTGGATGGAAGCGCACTTCGTGCGCAATGAAGATGGATTTGCTCGGGTCTGCAAACTGGACATGGCCGGGGCACGGGTAACAGGAAGCGAGCTATGAATCTTTACAACATCAAGGACAAGAGTGAACAGGTGAGCTTCGCCCAGGCGGTGCGTCAGGGTCTGGGCCGCGAGCAGGGGCTGTTCTTCCCAGAGACCCTGGAGCCGCTGGCCGACGTGGATGCCCTGCTGGATCTGCCGCTGGCCGAGCGCTCGGCCCGCATCCTGAGCCACCTGCTGGGTGACGAAGTACCGGCTGCCAAGGTGAGCGAGCTTATCGACGCCGCTTTCACCTTCCCGGCGCCCCTGGTGAAGCTCAAAGATGGCACCTATGCCCTCGAGCTGTTCCACGGCCCGACCCTGGCGTTCAAGGATTTCGGCGGCCGCTTCATGGCCCAGTGTCTGGCTGCGTTCAGAACCAATGACAAGATCACCATCCTCACCGCCACCTCGGGCGACACCGGCGCCGCCGTGGCCCACGCCTTCTACGGCCTGGAGGGGATTGAAGTGGTGATCCTCTACCCCAAGGGCAAGATAAGCCCCTTGCAGGAGGCGCTTTTCTGCACCCTCGGCGGCAACATCCGCACCCTCGCCATCGACGGTGACTTCGATGCCTGCCAGGCGCTGGTCAAAGATGCCTTCGACGATGAAGGGCTCAAGACCGCCATCGGCCTCAACTCCGCCAACTCCATCAACATCAGCCGCCTGCTGGCCCAGGTTTGCTACTACTTCGAAGCCGTGGCCCAGTTGCCGAAAGCCGATCGCGCCAAGGCGGTCATCAGCGTGCCGTCCGGCAACTTTGGCAACCTCACCGCGGGTCTCATCGCCAAGGCGCTGGGGCTGCCGGTGAAGCGCTTTATCGCCGCCACCAACGCCAACGACACCGTGCCGCGCTACCTGAAAACCGGCCAGTGGGAGCCGCACCAGACGGTCGCGACCCTGTCGAACGCCATGGACGTGAGCCGCCCCAACAACTGGCCGCGGGTGGAAGAGCTGTGCCGTCGCAAGGGCTGGGCGCTGGAAACCTTGGGCTCAGGGATGCGTGACGATGCCCAGACTCGCGATGCGCTCAAACGCCTGCATCAGCTGGATTACCTGTGCGAGCCCCACGGGGCGATTGCCTGGGATCTGCTGAACGAGCAGCTTGGGCAAGACGAGGTCGGTGTGTTCCTCTGCACCGCCCATCCGGCCAAGTTCAAGGAGTCGGTGGACGAGATCCTGAATCTGGATGTGCCGCTGCCGGGCCCGCTCGCCAAGCACGCCGCGCTGCCGCTCCTGTCCCACGATCTGCCCGCTGACTTTGGCCGCCTCAAGGCCTTCCTGCTCGGTTAAGCCGTCATGAGACGCTGACGATCCCCCGCTTTTTCACGAGAGCGGGGGATTTTTTTATGTCCGGTATTGATGTCCGGTATAACCGTCATTCCGCACCTGATTTTGCTATTTTCAGTGCTTGACGGCGATCGGCCGTTCTGATCTATTACTCTCTTTTGCAGGTAGATCATCATGGCCGCACCCGCTATCTCGATCCGTAACCTCGATCACCTTGGTTTGGTCGCCGCACTCTGCCAGGAACTGGGCATTGCCCGCATGATCGATGCCTTGCTCCCCAAAACCCCGCCTTTCAAGGTCTCACATGGTGAAGCCTTGGTCGCCATGATAGTGAACGGCCTCGGCTTTCACAGCAGCACCCTGCACATGTTCCCGCAATTCTTTGCTAACAAGCCGGTTGAGCGCCTGATTGGCCCCGGGATCTGTGCTGATGACCTCAATGATGATGTGCTCGGTCGCTGTCTCGATGCCCTCTTTGAGGCCGATGTCAGCGCCTTGTATCAGGTGATGGCGGCGCAAGTTGTCGAGCGGCTGGGGCTCAAAAGCACCGCAGTGCACCTCGATATTACCAGCTTCCACGTCGATGGCGCCTATGACTGTGCCGATGGGGATCTGGTCGGTAAGCTGCAACTGGTGCGTGGTTATAGTCGTGATCACCGGCCAGAGCTGAATCAAGTGATCCTTGAGCTCATCTGTGAAAATCAGGCCGGCCTACCTGTCTATATGCAGGCCCTGAGCGGCAATAGTAATGACACCAAAGCCTTTGCCCAGACCGTTCGTCGCCATTTGAGCAGTCTCAAGGCCGCGCAGGAGTGCCGTTATCTGGTCGGCGATGCCGCACTGTACTGCGCCGATACCTTGCAATTACTGGCGCAACAGCAGCAACTATTTGTGACCCGGGTGCCCGTCACTCTCAATGAGGCAAAGCAGGCCGTGGCAACCATAGGTGCACAACCGCTGACCGCTCTGGGCAATGGCTATCATGGCCGTTGGCAACACGCGAATTATGCCGGGGTCGCGCAACGTTGGTTGCTGGTGCGCAGCGAACAAGCCAGCCACCGCGAGCAGCAGACATTGGCCAAAAACCTGCTCAAAGACAGTACCCGCGAGCTCAAAGCCTTCGCCAAATTGTGTGCCCGACGCTTTGCTTGTGAGGCGGATGCCCAAGCTGAGTTGAGCTGTTTTACCGCCAGCTTGATGCTGCTGCAACTGGATGCCGAAGTGGTAGGTGAACCCGTTTATACAGGACGTGGCAGACCCAAGCGTGGCGAAGAGCCAATTGGCCATCAGTTTCAAATCACTGGGTTGGCGGCAACTAGCCTGGCTTGCGTTGAAGAGGCCCGCAACCAGACCGGGGTGTTCATCCTGGCGACCAATGACCACAGCGATACGCTGACCATGGCCGAACTTTTGGCCACCTATAAAGCGCAGCAGAATGTCGAACGGGGCTTTCGTTTTCTCAAGAGCCCGGAGTTTTTAACCTCCTCACTGTACCTGAAAAAGCCGGAGCGGATTGAAGCGTTGCTCATGGTGATGACCTGTAGCCTGATGATTTACGCAGCGTTGGAGCACCGGATCCGGCAGGGATTAGTGGAGCAGAATCGCAGTGTGGCGGATATGAAAAAGAAACCGACCCAGCAGCCGACGGCCCGTTGGATCTTTTTGCGCTTTGGTGGCATCCATGAATATCGACTGGGAGAAGCTCCGCCACAAGTAACGGAGCTAACAGGAGACCAGCAGATCATTTTGGAGGTATTGGGTGAGCGCTATCGGCAAATTTATTCCTAAATCAGGTGCGGAATGTCGG
>NZ_JBFOCN010000060.1:0-2281 GCF_040907815.1 Aeromonas sp. s6 | reverse complement strand
GGTGTGGCTTGTTTTGTTTAGCGACTAATCAGATCGCACAAACTGGACTGAGTTCCCTTCCTCCGGTGATCTACTATTCGGAACAGCTATTTAGTGAGGCCTCATATATGAGGCGTAGGTTTTTTCTGACGATGTCTCGGTTTCCTTTGTTATCATGACCAAATAATTTTTTACCAAACTCATCACCATAAATTAAATCGAGAATTTGTTTGATTATATTGAAAGTATGTTCATTAGATAGTCGCTCTATCTTTGTTTGAGGTAGATTAATATCTTCATTGAAAGTTCCGTCGATTATTGATGAGACCAGCTCTTTTTCATCTGTAAATTCGTCAGCATCTGATTCCAATAGAGAGGTTTCTGATAGATGGTAAGAGCTGTTAACTCTAGAAGATAAGAGTTTGGCATTGTTTGTATAAACAAAGCCAAAGTCAAAAGTAGGTTTTTTTGAAAGTCTGCCACTTCTGCCAATTAGGTTCTTGAATGCTAAAGATTTGTCTTCTTCAGATTCACCTTGCATCCTCATATTATCTAACCAGACAATATCAAATGGCATGTTTATACCTTGAGCTAAAGTACTAGTCGCGAAACAAATTTTAGCAAATCCTTCCCTAATGAAATCTTCAATCAAGAATCTTACATTCAGTGGAACTGAACCATGATGAATAACAACCCCAATCCTTAATAATTCAACCAGCTTGGATTTATGATTGTTGTCATTTGCTCCCAGAACATTTTCTACCTCCTTAACTATTTCCAACGCTCTTTTATTTGTTATTTTATCGTAATGGTCAACAAATTTCTTAAAGCTATCAAGGAAGTCACCACGATAAAGAGATGCTTTCGATACAAAGACTAGAACTGATTTTTTACCATCAAACGCAAATCTTTCAAAATCACTATCCAACTCAATGCAATTATTTAGACGATGACCTTTTTCTATGTAAGGTGAAAAATAATAGTCTTTGCGGTTTTTATGGCCAAAAACAAATATTTTCCCTACGGTGTTGTGAGGGTAAGATCTTGAGTATGAACTTATTTCATTTATAGAATGTTTTTTGAATTGAGCTCCTGGATTATCAACAAATGGATGTGCAAAAATTAATTTTGCCTCTGGATAATGCTTTTGTATCCGTCTAACTAATACATCAAATATAACTCCACGTTCTTTTTCTTCTGAAACTTGAGCTTCATCAAAAAAGAATAAAGATATATTTAGGTTCATATTTGATGTAAATAATTCCCTAGCTCTTTCAGGAGTTAAAATGAATATTCGCCTTAGCTGTCTTTTTGTAAATACATAATCAACAAAAGATGAAATCATAACACTCTTATCATCTTTAAACTTATCTCGCATTGTTTTTATATATTCTGCAATTAATGCACGAGATGGAACGATAATGACACAGTCACCTTGAAGATCAAAAATATAATCTCGAATAGAAAATGATTTTCCTGCACTTGTTGGTGCGGATATAGACACAAACTGTTTGCTTTCTACTGCTGTTCTAACACTAGCTTGAACGGGAGTAAGGTATTCACCAAATCTTTTTTTGTGGTTATGTCCAATGCTAGATAGGATGAAGGAGTATAAATTTTTTGGCTCTGCATTTTTATAAAATAGGCCTAGGGTAGAAATTATTTTCTCTTCATAAAATGTGAATGTATCTGGGTGGAAAATTTTATAGTAAGTTATGTTTTCTATTATGTTGTTATCTATGGGGCCATCAGAGTGTAATTTCCCAATTAATTTAAGTAGGTCATCTTCTGGACTGCTTGACTCTTTAATATTTTTTATGCTGAACATATCACACCTACTAAATATATTGCAGTGGCACCTTTGGATAAACTTGAGTTACAGATACTATTAAGAGCATTATCCATTATAGATTCATGGTTGTCAGAATTTATCGAGAATGCAGCAATTACACCAAAGTTATCATCATCCAAATTATTTATTGATTCTGCACTTGCTAGATTTTTTAGGTGAACTCTATCTCTGAAATGTTTCTCTTCATTTATAAAGCGTTCTATTTGTGGAATCGCTTTTATGGAAGCTGCGAATAAGCGGGGAAATTCTTCTCGGCTGACGCAGTCATTTCATTTCTTCATGTTTGAGCCGATTTTTTCTCCCGTAAATGCCTTGAATCAGCCTATTTAGACCGTTTCTTCGCCATTTAAGGCGTTATTCCCAGTTTTTAGTGAGATCTCTCCCACTGACGTATCATTTGGTCCGCCCGAAACAGGTTGGCCAGCGTGAATAACATCGCCAGTTGGTTAT
>NZ_JBFOCN010000006.1:0-7221 GCF_040907815.1 Aeromonas sp. s6 | reverse complement strand
AGAAGGTAAGCGGCGTCGGCGGATAGTGGCCTTTTCAGACAAGGCGGCAGCGGCAGTAATCCATTCGTCGGGAATATGGTCGGCAAAAATGGCCAGCCGAGCCAGCATGTCGCCAGATGCCTCAACAACATCGTTCAGATCGTTTGCAATAGACATAAAAAATCCGGAACCAGTGATTGGTTCCGGATTGTCCTACAGCAGAAGGATCGGTCAATGGATCCTTAACTGATCAGCATTGCGCAGTTGCGGGCTTTTTCTCTGCTGGCAGTCAGACGCTGCGCGGGCGCAGGTGGGCATGCCAGCGGGCTTCCCACTTCTTGAACAACCAGACGATGACGAAGGTGAGCAGCATGTAGAGCAGACCTGCGGTCAGGAACGCCTCGAACGGGCTGTAGTAGCGGGAGTTGATGATCCGCGCGGCCCCCGTCAGATCGACGATGGTGATGATGCCCGCCACCGCCGACCCCTGCAGCATGAAGATCACCTCGTTGCTGTAGGCCGGCAGCGCACGGCGAAACGAGTTGGGCAGGATGATGCGGGTGAGGGTCTGCCAGCGGGTCATGCCGAAGGCGCTTGCCGCTTCTATCTGCCCCTTTGGCATGTTCATCACGGCGCCACGCACTATCTCGGCGGTGTAGGCGCCGGTGTTGAGAGTGAACGCCAGCAGGGCACAGAACCAGGCTTCCGAGAAGAGGGTCCAGGCCGCACTGTTCTTGAGCCACTCCCACTGGGCGGCACCGTAGTAGATGATGAAGAGCTGCACCAGGAGCGGGGTGCCGCGAAAGAAGTAGATATAGGCCCAGATTGGCCCCTTGATCAACCAGTTGCGGCTGTTGCGCAGTATGCCCATGGGCACCGCCAGCATGAGCCCCAGCATGAGCGAGGCGGCCACCAGCCAGATGGTGGTATAGAGACCCTCCCAGTAGGTGGGCCACTCCTTGAGAATGATCGAGAAATCCATGGCTTACCTCGTCTTGATGGCGTAGTGACGCTCGGCCCACTTGAGCGCCGAGGTAGAGACTGCGGTGAAGACCAGGAAGATCAGCGCCACCGCCATGTAGAAGGTGAAAGGCTGCTGGGTCGAGCCCGCCGCGAGCGACGCCTTTCGCACCATGTCATCGAGCCCGATGATGGAGACCAGGGCCGTGGTTTTCAGCAGCACCAGCCAGTTGTTGCCAAACCCGGGCAGGGCGTGGCGCATCATCTGGGGAAAGAGGATCCGCACAAAGACCTGGCTTGCCCGCATGCCGAAGGCACGGGCCGCCTCGAGCTCCCCCTTGTCCACCGCCAGGATGGCGCCGCGGAAGGTCTCGGTCATGTAGGCGCCGAAGATGAAGCCGATGGTAGCGACCCCGGCCGCAAACGGGCTGATGTCGATGTAATCGGGCAGCAGGGAGACCCACTCCTGGTTCGGGTTGCTCGCCAGCAGGTGGTTGTTGTAGGCCTCGTTGACCCAGGTGCAGATCCCGTTGATGAGCACCTGGCCGCCGAAGAAGAGCAGCATCATCAGCACCAGATCCGGGATGCCGCGAATGACGGTGGTGTAGGCCGCCGCGATGCCGCGTGCCCACTTGTAGGGAGAGAGCTTGGCCAAGGCCCCCAGCATGCCGAGCACCAGGGCCAGCAGCAGGGAGGCAAGCGCCACCTCCAGGGTGATCCAGGCCCCCTCCAGCAGAGAGGTTTCGTATCCTTTCAAATCAAACATATGCAATGCAGCTCCATCGCAATCGGGCCCGTCACTCCCAGCGGAAGGCAACGGGCCCGATGACTACTGACGGGATCAACCTGTCGTTGTTCGCCTGACGTCGGCTTACTCGCCGTACACGTCGAAGTCGAAGTACTTGTCGTTGATTTCCTTGTACTTGCCATTGGCACGCAGGGCCAGGATGGCGGCATTGAATTTCTCTTTCAGATCCTTGTCGGCCTTGCGCACCGCGATGCCGGCACCCTCGCCAAACCACTTGGGATCGGTCAGTTTCGGGCCGATGAACTCGAAGGCATCGCCCCCTTCCTTCTTCAGCAGGCCGTCGCTGATGGCGGCGGAGTCGGCCATCACGTAGTCGACACGGCCGGATTTCAGATCGAGGTAGGCTTCATCCGCAGTGCCGTAGCGCTTGATGGTGGCGTTGGGGAAGTTGTCGGTGATGTAGGTGTCCATGGAGGTGGCACGCTGCACGGCGATGGTCTTGCCGTCCATGAAGGCCTTGTCGAGCTGGATCTCGGTCCCTTTCTTGGCGGCGAAGCGCGCCGGGATGTGCTGGTACTTCTGGGTGAAGTCCACCTTCTTCTTGCGCTCTTCGGTGATGTCCATGGTGGCGATGATGGCGTCATACTTGCGCGACAGCAGCGCCGGAATGATGCCGTCCCAGTCCTGCTTGATCAGGGTGCACTTCACCTTCATCTCTTCGCACAGGGCGTTGGCGATGTCGATGTCGAAGCCTTTCACCTCGCCGCTCGGCTCGGTCCAGGAGAAGGGGGGATAGGCCCCTTCCACCCCGATCCGGACCTCTTTCCACTCCTTGGCCATAAGGCTACCGGAACACAGGGCCGTCATCACGGCAGTCGCCAGCATCAGCTTGTTCATGTATCTCTCCTTGATAAACACGTCGATCGTTGAAAGTACGGATGGTTGAAATTGAATCCCGTCCATCAATAGATGGACGAGATGAATTGCTTGAATCGCTCCGACTTGGGATGGGCGAAGATCTCCTTGGGATTGCCCTCCTCCTCCACGCGCCCCTGGTGCAGGAACATCACCTTGTTCGACACGTCGCGGGCGAAGGACATCTCGTGGGTCACCACCATCATGGTACGCCCCTCTTCCGCCAGCTCGCGCATCAGGCCAAGGACCTCCCCCACCAGTTCAGGGTCGAGGGCCGAGGTAGGCTCGTCAAACAGCATCACCTCGGGCTCCACCGCCAGCGCCCGGGCGATGGCGGCCCGCTGCTGCTGACCGCCGGAGAGATGACCGGGATAATAGTCGCGACGCTCCCACAGCCCCACCCGGTTGAGCAGGTGCTCCGCCTTGGCGATGGCCTCGGCACGGGGCACCTTGAGCACCTGGATGGGCACTTCGATGATGTTCTGCATGATGGTCATGTGGGACCAGAGATTGAAGCTTTGAAACACCATGGCCAGTCGGCTGCGGATACGCTCCACCTGGCGCATGTCTTCCGGCAGGCGTTCGCCGGAACGGCTGGTTTTCATCCGGATCAGCTCCCCATGGAGGGAGACGCTGCCCGATGAGGGGGTTTCAAGCAGATTGATACAGCGTAGAAAGGTCGACTTCCCCGAACCCGAGGAGCCGATGAGGGAGATCACATCCCCCTTGTGGGCCGTCATATCGATGCCCTTGAGCACTTCGTGGGTGCCAAAATACTTGTGCAGATCACGAACTTCCAGTGCGGCAACGTCGCTCATCCATTACAACCTTGTCTGTCCCTAGACGCCGCTTCGGCGTGACTCCACCACCGTCCATTTAACAAAACGTTAACCGATGGCAACCTTCAGCGAAAATATCATTGAGGTAGTGAAAAAACAATACAGAACCGAGGTATTTGGTGTTTTATCTGTATTTTTATTGGCCTATTGAGTATTTTTCAGCACTTTGTCTGCATAAAATCCATTTTTTGTCGCACCTTCCCTACCGCTCTTTTATACCCGCAGCGCACTGGTAGCAAGCATATTTCACCATATCCGCCAGATGTCACCCAAAAGGACTTTATTCACCCAGGCAGATTCCCCTTCTCTCGTCATTTCATGGGGATGAAATTGATTTTTCAGGTGATGTGCCCCTCTTTCTCTGTTTGCGTGCACAGCTGACTGTCATCAAAAAACACAACAATATGATAAAAAAGTCCCGTATGGGCCATGCTGATGCACAGATCCGTGACACAGGTGCAACAAGTCGTGATAAGGTGCCGTTTTTCCACGTTTTGTGATCGAGGCCCCGATGTTGCTCAATGTGTTGCTGATCCTGCTGCCGCTCGTGATCGGCTATCTGGTTCCCCTCTCTTCCGCCCGTCTGATCAAGCTGGTCAACCAGTCCCTGGGCAAGATGGTCTACCTCATCCTGTTCCTGATGGGGCTGGGGCTGGCCTATGTGGAGAACCTGGGCAGCAACCTGGCAGTGATCTTCAAGGTGGCAGGGGTGATGCTCGCAGCCATTACCCTCTGCAACCTGCTGGCCCTGTGGTGGCTGGACAAACGCAGCCCCCCCACCCACGAGGCCAGTGACGGCAAGATGCCGAGCAAGCTGCACCTGTTGTGGGAATCCCTCCAGCTCTGTTTCGTGGTGTTGGGGGGCGTCTTGCTGGGGCTGGTGGTGGACCTGCGCGCCCTGCCCATCGACAAGTTGAGCGAGTGGGCCCTGATGCTGCTGCTCTTGCTCATCGGCATCCAGATGCGCAACTCCGGCATGCGCCTGCGCCAGATCCTGCTCAACCCCTGGGGCATGAAGATCGCGCTCACCGTCATCCTCAGCAGCTGGCTCGGCAGCCTGCTGGCCGCCCAGCTGCTCGGCATGCCCTTTGCCCATGGCCTCGCGATGAGTTCCAGTTTTGGCTGGTATTCGCTCTCCGGCATCCTGGTAGCGGACAAGCTGGGCCCGGTGCTGGGCTCCGCCGCCTTCATCAACGATCTGGGGCGCGAGCTTATCGCCATCCTCATCATCCCGGTGCTGATGCGCCGCCACCCCAGCGCCGCCATCGGCTACGGCGGC
Source organism: Aeromonas sp. s6 (assembly GCF_040907815.1). Taxonomy (NCBI): domain Bacteria; kingdom Pseudomonadati; phylum Pseudomonadota; class Gammaproteobacteria; order Aeromonadales; family Aeromonadaceae; genus Aeromonas; species Aeromonas sp. s6. Next base: position 2,501 of record NZ_JBFOCN010000006.1, on the reverse strand, counting down.
GCCACGGCGCTGGACTTCACCCTGCCAGTCATCCAGAAATCCGGCGGCATCCAGGTGGTGCCGGTGGCCATCGTCTCCGGCTTTATCCTGAGCCTGCTCGGCCCCATTCTGATCCTGGGGTTCCTGGCCATCTGAGCCCCATGGCACGACAAAGCCCGGCACTGCTGCCGGGCTTTTTGTTGATGAACTGAGCAGGCTGGATGACAGGCGCCGGTATTTAGGTGCGCCACCGGCCCCCACTCATCACCCGCTCGATGGCGAACGTATCAGGATCGATCAGCAGCAGATCCGCATCCTGCCCTACCCCTAGGGTACCCTTGCTCGCAAGCCCCAGCGCCCTGGCCGGATTGGCCGTCACTACCGCCAGTGCCGTCTCCAGTGCCACCCCCTTGCAGCAGGCCGCCACCACCTCCTGCCACAGGCTCCCTATCTGGCCACAGCGCAGCTCGATGAGCCGCCCCTCGCCGTCAAAGCGCGGCAGACTGGCGTTGGCATCCGAGCTGAAGCTGATGCGATCCACGGGCACGCCCGCCGCCAGCAACGCCACCAGGGCGTCGGCCGCGAGCCGCTCCCCGTCATCCAGCAGATCCGGGAAGCTCGACGTGGTGAGGTCGACCCAGCCGCCTGCCCGACCCCACTCGATGGCCTCGGCAAAGAGCCAGGGGTTGCGGTTGCAGTGGGTGGGGTAGAGCTGGCGTTGCGGGATGTCGGTGCCGTCCCGCAACGCCCGCAGGGGCGCCAGCCCCCCCCGGCCATCCCCCAGGTGAAAGAAGCTGACGCCACTTTTACCCGACAACAGCCCGGCCACCCGCGCCTCGCTCGCCAGCCGCGCCAGCTCGTCGTGGGTGGGGGCGCTGGACCTGTGATCGCTGATGGCCACCTCCCTCACCCCCAGCACCTCGGGGATCAGCATGATGTCCGACTCCACCGTGCCGGTGAGGGTCTTGACCGGCAGGTGGTAGGAGCCGGTGTACATGAAGGCGCTCACCCCGGCGGCGCGAAACTCGCGCACCTTCCCCAGCACCTGGGCCGGGCTGCGGGTCAGGCTGTCGGTGCCGAGGGCCGCCACGAGCGTGGTGACCCCCGCCGCCAGAGCTGCCCTTGCCGAGAGCTCCGGCGTGCGAAAGCCGAAGCCTCCCTCGCCGCCGCCTCCGGTGATATGGGCGAGCGGGTCCACCAGTCCGGGCACCAGATAGCGGCCGCCAGCGTCCACCCGCGTCAGTGGCCAGTCGGCCGGAACCGTCAGTCCCTTGCCCATCCAGGCGATGCGGCCATCCGCCACCAGCAGATCCTGCTGGCCGAGCGGGGCCGGACTATGGATCTGCGCACCCTCGATCAGGGTCAACATGGGGTCTCTCCTTGCTGCATGAAAAAGGAGGGAGCAGGCTCCCTCCGACTGTTACCCATCAACCGCCATAGATATCGTACTTGAAGTACTTCCGGTTGATCTCCTGATACTTGCCGTTGGCGCACAGGGCCTTGATGGCGTCGTTCAGCCTGGCCCTGAGATCCTGATCCCCCTCGCGCACCGCGATCCCCATGCCGTCGCCAAACCATTGACGGTCGGTCAGGGCCGGCCCCACATAGTCGAACTTGTCGCCCCCTTCCTTGCCAAGCAACCCCTGTTCGATAGCCGAGGCGTCGGCCAGCAGGGCCAGCACCCGTCCCGCCTTCAGGTCGAGGTAGGCTTCATCGGCACTGCCGTAACGCACTATGGTGACGCTGGAGCCGAAGTTGTCGGTCAGGTACTTGTCGTGGGTGGTGGCCCGCTGCACGCCGATGCGCTTGCTCGCCATCCCTTCCGGCGTCAGCGTCAGTTCGGTGCCCCTGGCCGCCACGAAGCGGTTGGGAATGTGGGCATATTTCTCGGTGAAGTCGACCTTCTTGCGCCGCTCGTCGGTGATCGACATGGCAGCGATGATGGCGTCGTACTTGCGCGACAGCAGGGCCGGGATCATGCCGTCCCAATCCTGGGCCACCAGTTCGCACCTGACGGCCATCTGCTGGCACAGGGCGTTGGCAAGATCGATGTCAAATCCCTTGATCTCTCCGGACGCATCGGTCCATGAGAAGGGTGGATAGGCCCCCTCCACGCCAAAGCGTACCGTCTTCCACTCCTTGGCGGTGACGGGGGTGGCGAGCAGACAGGCAGCAACAAGCTTGTCCATGCTCACCCAGAAGGTGTTGGGCAGATGGGTCAGCTCGAAGAAATAGCGGCGATGCTGCTGATCCGCCACGCTGCGCCACAGGGTGGTGGAGATGTTGGGCTGATCCGGGGTGCTGATCCCCATCTTAAATGCGAAAGGGGACTCCCTCCGACGTAGGTGGGAGGGGAATTTCGCCGGGGCGTCAGCCCCGCTGGTTTTGAATGTATTGCTTGATCACCTCCAACGTTCTCTGCAAACTTCTGCCGCACACTGACCGAAGGAAGCGTGATGCAGATCCCCCAATATCGGCTTTCGATACTTGGTGATAAACACCAAATGTACGTGCAAAACGTA
>NZ_JBFOCN010000059.1:0-32726 GCF_040907815.1 Aeromonas sp. s6 | reverse complement strand
GGTGTGGCTTGTTTTGTTTAGCGACTAATCAGATCGCACAAACTGGACTGAGTTCCCTTCCTCCGGTGATCTACTATTCGGAACAGCTATTTAGGAGCTGGAATTGAAAAGTGAATACTTAATAACTTTTGATGCTCAAGAAAAACTCTGTACAACTGTTGAAAAATTCCGAAGTTTGCTTGTAGCACATTCCTCAATTTCATTTTCAAAAAAAGAACAATCATTTTCTTATAATGGAGTTATATTTCCATACATTCTTGCCCAAGGAACTCTGACTGACAACTCTATATACTACGACCTTACAATAGAATGCACTGATGAAAATCAGCATGAAGACTATAAATCTCTTCTTAAAGAAATAAGAAAGGTATGTACAAAGACAAGTGGGAGAAACATTATTATCCTGCATGATGGCGTAGGAGAGGAATATTGTCAAAAAGGTTACCCAATTATATACAGAACAGAGAATTTAATGCGCAAGCTCATTGCTAAATTTATGGCCATCAGCATTGGTTATGATTGGAGCGATGCATCAACACCAAAGGAAGTTCTAGACTCAGTTCGAACAGAAAACAAAAAGGAAAAAACTAACTTTTTACATGAAGTGGACTTCATTCAACTTTCCAATTTCCTTTTCAAAAAGTACACCAAAGCAGATGCAAATCGTTTCATCGACTCACTTAAAGACAAAACTGATGATGAATATATTAGAGTAGGAGAGCTTAAACAGTATTCTCCATTCACTAACTGGGAAAAATATTTCGCAAAAAAAGTCCAATGTGAATCTGAATACTTAAGAACCAAGTGGGAAAAGTTATACGAATATCGGTGCAAGATAGCCCACTGTCGGGGCATTAGCAAACCTGAGTTAGCTGAGCTGACAAATATAAGTGATGATATATGCCAGAAGATACAGGCAGCCTTAGATTCCATTGGCGACATGCACATTGAAGAATCAGAGCGAGAGGAACTTGCTGAGAATTTCAGTGGCATGGCAAATAAACTAGCTGGTGAATATATCGAAAAATACAATAAACTTGTACATATAGTAAGAACTGCATGCGAGTTGTCATCCAACGACGATGATTCTTATGGAAAACATGAAAAAAACAAGACAAATATAAGAATGCAAGCTAGGTATTTATATGACAACAAAGGACTTATTGATAAGAGTACATCAGACGACATAATTAACCTGCAAACATTTAGAAATAAGATTGTTCATCAGGTTGGCATTGTCAGTCTTTCAGAGCTAGAGCTCTCTGAAAATTCCACCACTCTAGATTCTGTAATAGAAAACCTGTCATCACTTAAACTAGAGGATATTACTTCAAAGAAGGGTTTAAACTTACGAAATACAAAGTAACCCTCAAAAAAGGGCGCTTTCGCGCCCTTCATTAATTATTACCCTTCCTGATTTTCCCCGGCTACCGGCTCGGCGCCGGCGACGGGTTCAATCTCGATGCGATCGACGCGCTGCAAACCGCGGGGCAGCTTGGCGCCGCGGCGGCCGCGCTCGCCGCGGTAGTAGTCAAGGTCAGACGGCTTGAGGGTGAGCTTGCGCTTGCCGGCAAACAGGGTGACCGACTGGCCTTGCGGGATCACGGCGGCCATCACCATAAACTCCTCCCGCGCCTTCACGCGCGCCGACGGGATGCTGATGAGCTTGTTGCCCTTGCCCTTGCCGAGTACCGGCAGGGTATTGAGCGGGAACAGCAGCATGCGCCCCTCGTTGGAGATGGCCATGCAGAGATCGGTCTCCGGCGCGCCTATCCTCTGGGGCGCCATGACGATACCCCCTTCCGGCACGGTGAGCAGCGCCTTGCCGTTCTTGTTCTTGGCCGTCAGGTCGTCGTATTGGCAGACGAAGCCGTAACCGGCGTCGGAACAGATCAGGTACGGCTCGCCCTCGTTACCCATCACCAGATGACGCACCTCTTCACCGGCCCCCAGCGCGAAGCGGCCGGTGAGCGGCTCGCCCTGACTGCGGGCAGAGGGCAGAGTATGGGCCTCCAGCGAGTAGGTACGTCCCAGGGTAGAGAGGAACACCGCCTGCTGGTTGCTGCGGCCATGGGCGTGGGCGAGATAGTTGTCCCCCGCCTTGTAGGAGAGGCCCTCCACATCCACGTCGTGGCCCTTGGCGGCGCGCACCCACCCCTTGTCGGAGAGGATCACGGTCACCGGCTCGCTCGGGGTGAGCTCCTTCTCGGTCAGGGCCACGGCGGTGGCGCGCTCCACCAGCGGGGTGCGGCGATCGTCGCCGTACTTCTCGGCATCCGCCAGGATCTCTTTCTTGAGCAATGTGCTGAGACGGCGCTCGGAACCCAGGATCAGTTCCAGCTTGTCGCGCTCTTCCGCCAGTTCATTCTGCTCGGCACGCAGCTTGAACTCTTCGAGCTTGGCCAGGTGGCGCAGTTTGAGCTCGAGGATCGCCTCGGCCTGGGTCTCGCTGATATTGAAACGCTCCATCATCACCCGGCCCGGCTCCTCCTCGGTGCGGATGATCTCGATCACCTCGTCGATGTTGAGGTAGGCGATCAGCAAGCCTTCGAGGATGTGCAGGCGGGCCAGCACCTTGTCGAGGCGATACTGCAGGCGGCGACGCACCGTCTCACGGCGAAAGCTCAGCCACTCGGTGAGGATGGTCTTGAGGTCTTTCACCTGGGGCCGGTTGTCCAGACCCAGGATGTTGAGGTTGACCCGGTAGTTCTTCTCCAGATCCGTGGTGGCGAACAGGTGGGCCATCAGCCCCTCTACGTCCACCCGGTTGGAGCGCGGCACGATCACCAGACGGGTCGGGTTCTCGTGGTCCGATTCATCCCGCAGATCGGTCACCATGGGCAGTTTCTTGGCCACCATCTGGGCGGCAATCTGCTCCATGATCTTGGCGCCTGAGGCCTGATGGGGCAGTGCCGTGATGACGATGTCGCCATCCTCTTCGCTCCACACCGCTCGCTGCTTGATGGAGCCCTTGCCGGTCTCGTAGATTTTGCGGATGTCGCCCTGCGGCGTGATGATCTCGGCATTGGTCGGATAATCCGGCCCCTGCACATGGGCCATCAGCGCATCCAGGCCAGCATTGGGGTTGTCCAGCAGTTCCACGCAGGCGTGGGCCACTTCCCGCGCGTTGTGGGGCGGGATATCGGTCGCCATCCCCACCGCGATACCGGTCACCCCGTTGAGCAGGATGTGCGGCAGGCGGGCGGGCAGCACCACGGGCTCCTTCATGGTGCCGTCGAAGTTCGGCGTCCACTCCACCGTGCCCTGGCCGAGCTCGGAGAGCAGCAGTTCGGAGAAGCGCGACAGCCGCGCCTCGGTATAACGCATGGCGGCAAAGGACTTGGGATCGTCCGGCGCCCCCCAGTTGCCCTGACCGTCCACCAGCGGGTAGCGGTAGGAGAAGGGCTGGGCCATCAGCACCATGGCTTCGTAACAGGCGCTGTCGCCATGGGGGTGGTATTTGCCCAGCACATCACCCACGGTACGGGCAGACTTCTTGTGCTTGGACAGCGCCGACAGACCCAGCTCGCTCATGGCGTAGATGATGCGCCGCTGCACGGGCTTGAGGCCGTCGCCGATATGCGGCAGGGCCCGATCCATGATGACGTACATGGAGTAGTTCAAGTAAGCCTGCTCGGTAAAGGTGCGCATTGGCTGGCGCTCTACCCCGTCCAGACTGAGCTCGATAGCATCACTCATGTGATTATCTCTTTCGGTTCGGGAGCTGGTTGGCGCTCTACTTCATCCAACAGACTGAGCTCGATAGCATCACTCATAAGGTTGTTCTCTTGCTATGGCGTGCCCTCAGAGGGCACGCCGGAAATGCGGGTCGGCAGGGGGCCGACGGTGAATCACAAGACCCCCTCCCAACCTCCCCCTCCATGAGGGGGAGGAGAGGCTTGGCCCCCTTCCCTTGCGAAGGGGAGGGCCAGGGTGGGGTACTTGCGACTCGCTTTAGATGATGGCGAGGTTGCCCTTCTCTTCCAGCCATTCGCGACGATCACCGGCGCGCTTCTTGGCCAACAGCATGTCCATCAGTTGCAGGGTCTCGTCCCCATCTTCCCCTTCTGCCCCCCCTTCCGCGCCCATGGTGAGCTGCACCAGGCGGCGGGTGTTGGGATCCATGGTGGTTTCCCGCAGCTGTTTCGGGTTCATCTCACCCAGCCCCTTGAATCGGGTCACCATCACCTTGCCCTTCTTCTTCTCGGCCTCGACCCGTTGCAGCACGCCGTTCTTCTCGTCCTCGTCGAGGGCGTAGAAGACCTCCTTGCCGATGTCGATACGATAGAGGGGCGGCATGGCCACATAGACATGGCCCTTCTCCACCAGCGTGCGGAAGTGCTTCACAAAGAGGGCGCAGAGCAGGGTGGCGATGTGCAGACCGTCCGAGTCCGCATCCGCCAGGATGCACACCTTGCCGTAGCGCAGGCCGGAGAGGTCGTCGGAGTCGGGGTCGAGCCCGATCGCCACCGAGATGTCGTGTACTTCCTGCGAGGCGAGCACCTGACCGGCCTCCACCTCCCAGGTGTTCAGGATCTTGCCACGCAGTGGCATGATGGCCTGAAACTCGCGATCCCGCGCCTGCTTGGCACTGCCGCCCGCGGAGTCACCCTCCACCAGGAAGAGCTCCCCCTGCATGGGGTCGGCGCAGCCGCAGTCGGTGAGCTTGCCGGGCAGGGCCGGGCCCTGGGTTATCTTCTTGCGCACCACCGTCTTGGCGGCGCGCATCCGGCGCTGGGCGCTCGAGATGCAGAGCTCCGCCAGCTGTTCGGCCAGCTCGGTGTTGCTGTTCAAGTAAAGGCTGAAGGCATCCTTCACCACGCCCGACACGAAGGCCGAGCTCTGGCGGGACGACAGGCGCTCCTTGGTCTGCCCTGCAAACTGCGGGTCCTGCATCTTGATGGAGAGGATGTAGGCGCAGCGATCCCAGATGTCTTCCGGGGTCAGCTTGACCCCGCGCGGCAAGAGGTTGCGGAACTCGCAGAACTCGCGCATGGCATCGAGCAGCCCCTGGCGCAGGCCGTTGACATGGGTGCCACCGAGCGCGGTGGGAATGAGGTTCACATAGGATTCGGCGAGGCACTCGCCCCCTTCCGGCAACCAGCACAGGGCCCAGTCCACCGCCGACTGCTCGGAGCTGAAAGAGCCGACGAAGGGCTGCTCCGGCAGGCAGGTGAACTGCTTGACCGCATCGATGAGGTAATCCTTGAGGCCGTCTTCGTAGCACCACTCCAACTTGATGCCGGTGTTCTTGTCGAGGAACTTGATGGTGAGGCCCGGGCAGAGCACGGCCTTGGCTTTGAGCAGGTGCTCCAGCTTGGAGACCGAGAAGCGCGACGAATCGAAGTAGCGCGCCTCTGGCCAGAAGCGCACCCGGGTGCCGGTGTTGCGGCGTCCGCAGGTGCCTGTGATGGTCAGCTCCTGCACTTTCTCGCCCCGCTCGAAGGCGATGTCATAGACCTGGCCGTCCCGGCGCACCGTCACCTCGACCCGATCGGAGAGGGCGTTCACCACGGAGATCCCTACCCCGTGCAAGCCGCCGGAGAACTGATAGTTCTTGTTGGAGAACTTGCCCCCCGCGTGCAGCTTGCAGAGGATCAGCTCCACACCGGAAACCCCTTCCTCCGGGTGGATGTCCACCGGCATGCCGCGACCGTCGTCGATCACCTCGAGGGACTGATCCTCGTGCAGGATCACCTCCAGATTGCGGGCGTGACCCGCCAGCGCCTCGTCGACGCTGTTGTCGATGACCTCCTGGCCGAGGTGATTGGGCCGGGTGGTGTCGGTGTACATGCCGGGGCGGCGACGCACCGGTTCAAGGCCATTGAGGACCTCAATGGCATCCGCATTGTATTGAGTGGACATGGAGGGCCTTGCGAATTGACGTTTGGGGGGAATCTTACTCGCTGGGAGGGCCCGGGACAAATGGGGCGCTCGCAAAGGGTGATCCAGAGGGGCTCCGGCCTCCCCGCCCGGGATCAGGCGGGTTCCCCGGGCAGGGCCTGCACAAGCTGGGAGAGGGAGCAGTGGAGTCGCCACACCAGCCCCGCCAGAGCCCGGGCCGCCGGGTCTGCATGTTCCCCCAGCCCCTGGCTGATGCGGTCCAGCTCCGCCAGGGTGCGCCCCAGGGTCTCGTGCTGCACACCCCCTTCGGTCAGAATGCCTTTCAGGCAGCGCAGACAGCCGTCCCGCACCAGATAGAGGGCCGGATCCCGGCTGCGCCAGAGCCTGAGCTGCCAGACGATATGGCTGCAGTTGAGCAGCACCACGCCCCAGCGCAGCACCCAGAGCCGGGCCCCCTGATCCTGACTCTGGCTGAGCTGGCTCACCGCGTGATAGACCCGGGATTCAAACTCCCCCTCGCTCTGCTGCGGGGCCGGGGCCAGCTGGTCCACGAAATCCCGCCGCAGACGGTGCATCAGGCGGCGGCTCTTGCGCCGATCCGAGCTGGGCCTCAGGAGCTGGAACGCCAGCCCTGCGCTCATCACTCCCAGTGCCTGCGCTAGGCTGCTGTTGACGAAGGCGAGGTAGTCGTAGCTCGGCGGATTGGTGATGGCGAGGAAGGAGCCGAGCAGCACGATGAGCTGGCCCCAGAGCGCCGCCCCCTGGGGGCGCTGCAATTTCAGCAGTTGCAGGGTGATGAGGGCGGGGAACAGCAGGGCGCAGAAGATCCAGAAGTCGTCGATGCGGATCATCAGCCCGAACTTGACCCCGAAGCAGATAAAGCTGAGCAGCACGATGGCCTTGAGCATGGTCTGGGCCCCCTTGGCCGGGGCCGGGGTGGCGGAATAGAGCACGCAGCAGATGGCGAGCAGGGTCAGGGCCGCGGCGCCCGCATCCCACTGGGTGTGGATCCAGAAGGTGCAGCCCAGCATCACGCAGAGGAAGGTACGCCCCCCGTTGTAGGCCGCCTCCAAACCGTCGGTGTGGCTGGTCAGAGAGCTGTGGCGCGGCGGCGCCGGCCACTCCTGGCCATCGTGGCGGGCCAGCCTTTCCAGCCAGCGCTGACACTCCAGGTAGCTCCAGCAGAAGTGGCGCAGCCGCAGCCAGAAGGCCTGACAGCGATAATCGTCCCCCGAACGGGCCACGAAGGGCGCCATCAGGCGGGCGATGCGCAGCTTGTCGCAGCCCCCCTGCCCCAGCTCCCGCAGCACGGCGGCCAGCATGGGGGCCGGGTCGACTGCGTCCTCTGGCCAGTGTTGCAGCATGCGGCGCAGCCCCGAGATGAGGCTGACCATCCTCAGCTGGCGATGGAGCAGATAGTTCAGCAACTGGTTGTGGCGGCGCAGGCGGTGGTGGCTCCAGACGGCCTGGATGCGCAGCACGTTCAGGGTGAGGATCTGACCGATCACCCCCTCGTGGGCGGTGCGCACATCGGCGCCCGTCTCCCCGAGCCAGAGCAGCTGGGCATGTTCCAACAGCCGGGTCTGGCTCTTGCCAAGGGAGTCCAGCAGGGTCTCGCCATCGGAGAAACTCGGCAGGATCATCATCATCAGGCCGCCGCAGAGGATGCCGACGATCACCTCGCTCACCCGGGCCTGGGCGATGTCGAAGATATGTTGCGGGTCGGTCAGGTTGACGCAGGAGAAGGCGATGATGGCGGCGGTATAGCCCGCCAGGGCGAAACCGTAGGAGACGTTGTTCTGATGGTGGTTGGAGATGTAGGTGCACCCCCCCAGCCAGAGGGCGATAAGCAGGCTGAAGAGCCAGGGATCACCGATGCCAAGGCCGGTGATCATCACCGCCGCCATGGCGCCGATGAGGCTGCCCACCACCCGCCCCAGGCTCTTGCTGATGACGCCCCCCACGGTGGGAAAGCTCACCACGGCGGCGGAGGTCATGGCCCAGTAGGGAGAGTCGAGTTGCAGCACGAACGCCAGCCAGAGCGACAGGCACATGGCCAGGGCATTGCGCAGGGCGTAGCGCCACTGGCCGCCGTTGGCCTTGCCCCAGGGGGTCTGGCGCCAGAGCGAGGGGATCACCCTAGTCCCCTATGGTGATGGTACAGGTCGTGCCCGCGATCAAGACCAGATCCGGGGGAATCGCCAGCAGCCTGATCCGCACCGGCACCCGCTGGGCCAGGCGCACCCAGGGCACGTTCGGCTTGACGTCGAGCAGCAGCCCCTCGCTGCCTTCCAGGCTCTGATCGTGAATGGCGCGCCCTATGCTTTCCACCTCCCCCCTGAGTACCCGATCCCCGCTGTAGAGCACCACCTCGGCCGGTTTGCCGGGGGCGATGTGCCTGAGCTTGGTCTCTTCGAAATAGCCCTGCACATAGAAGGAGTGGGTGTCTATCAGGGCCACCAGGGGCACCCCGGCGGTGGCGTAGTTGCCGACCCTGGCCTGCAGATTGGTGATGTAGCCGTCGCTCGCGGCGTGGACCTCGGTCCGGGCAAGGGACCATCTGGCCTGCTCCAGATTGGCCTGGGCCACCTCATAGGCCGCCTTCATCGCCTGGGCATTGAGCCTGGACTCATCCACCGCCTCGGCGGAGATGACGGTGCGGGAGAGGCTCTGGCGACGGTTCGCCTCGTGCTCCGCCTTGTCGAGATCCGACCTGGCCTTGGCCAGGGCCGCGCTGGCGTTGTCCAGCGCGATGCGATAGGGCTCGGGATCCAGGGTGAAGAGCAGGTCCCCCGCCTTCACCAGCTGGTTGTCCTTGACCCCTATCCTGACGATCTTGCCCGACACCTGGGGCGTGATGCTGACCAGCTCGGCCCTCACCTTGCCATCCCGGGTCCAGGGGCCCTGCATGTAGTCGTTCCACAGCCACCAGAGCGACACCAGCGCCAGGGCAAAGACCAGCAGGGTGGAGAAGTATTTGAGGGTCGCAAGGGGTGATTTAGCCATGTAGCAATATCCATAGGGCGCCGCTGACGGCGAGGATGAAGAGGGAGAGATCCATCAGCAGGGGGTGCCAGACCTCGCCGCCGTAGAGCCAGTCCCGCAGCAGATGGTGCAGCGGCAGCCAGCCCAGCAGGCCGAGCAGCACGGCCTTGAACAGGGGCGGAAAGTAGAGCGAGGCCCCGAGGATCAGATCCGGCAGCGCTGAAGCAGTCGTCACGGGTGTGCCCCCTGTTGGCAGAGATGGAATGAAGAGAGAGGCCGGGGTCCGCCGGGAGACGGACAGGGCAAGGTTAACACAGCCATTGCGGGGGCTACACAGGCAGATGACCCCCTGAGGTATCGTCACGGGAGTGGCACGACAACGCCTCGCCCGTCCTCCCCGCCACCCGTCGGGGCAGTCACCTCGCGTTCAATCGGCTACGGTATCTGCCGGGTGATGCACCCCGTCGCGGGTCGGCACCTCTCCCAGATCGAACGGGTTGACCCCCTCCAGACAGGCGAGGTTGTAGCCATATTCCGCCGGATTGGATCGGCGCTGGTGATGGGTGTAGATGCCGCAGACGCTGCAGAAGTAGTGTTTCGCGGTGCGGGTGTTGAACTGGTAGCAGCGAAGCGCCGCCTCCCCTTGCAGGATGCGGATGCCGGAGAGCGGCACCGAGGCGACGATGGCCCCTCGCCGCCGACAGAAGGAGCAGTCGCAGCGGCGCGGGTCCACCACGCCATCCGGCAGGGTCAGCTCCAGCACCACGGCGCCGCAGTGGCAGCTCGCCTTGTGTTTCTTCTGGATGGGGGTATTGCCGATGCGTGTGATCATGCTGCCTCCTTGCCGCAGTGTCAGGCTACGAACCGGTTAATCGAACAGGGTATCCCCCCGCCCCTGCGACAGATGGTCATGGAGGGTGCGCAACTGGGACGCTACCACCCGGTGGCGGGAGAGTTCGGGCAAGGCGTCGATGGGGAAGTACCCCGCCCCTTTGGTTTCATCGGTGTCGGTAAGCAGAGCGCCGCCCGTCACCTCGCACAGGAAGAAGGCCTTGTGGGCATGGGGCAGCTGCGGGGGATGGGGATGCTTGAGCTTGTCGAACAACGCCAGCAGCTGCACCGCCCGACAGACGAGGCCGGTCTCCTCGCTCACTTCCCGCACCACGGCGTCCGCAGGCGAATCGCCGATGTCGCACCAGCCCCCCGGCAGAGTCCAGCAACCGTCACTGCGCTCCTGCACCAGCAGGACATGGCCCGCGTCGTTCTGAATGAAGGCCCGCACATCGAGCTTGGGGGTGGGATAGCCGCTGTCGAGGGCAATCCAGTCGCCGATGGCATCGGGGGCCAGCTCACTCTGGCTGGCGATGAGCGTCACCGTGGCCGCTCGCAGCGCCTCGAAGCGGGCGATGTCGAAGGGATCCCGGGAGTAGGTGAGCCCCGCCTGGGCCGTGGCCAGCACCTGTTCGAGGAAGGCGGCCAACGGCGGTTGCATGGCTAGAGCCCGAGGAAACGGACGATCTGGGCGGGGTAGCGCTCGAAGCCTGTGAAGGCGTGATCGCCGCCGCACTCCAGGGAGAGACGGGCAAAGCGGTATTCGTCCAGCGCCTTGCGATAGTCGAGCACCTCGTCCTCCTGCTGTTGCAGCACCCAGAGCCGCTCCGGGGCAGTCACCGGCACCGCCAGCGCTCTGAGCTCGTCCATGTGCACAGGCAGCAGTTCATAGCGTTCGCCGCTGTAGGGGTTGGTCTGGGGGCCGAGGTAGTCGCAGAGCAGCTCGTGGGGGCGCACCGCCGGGTTGATGAGGGCGGCGCGGCAACCGTACATCTCGCTCACTCGCGTGGCCATGAAGCCACCAAGGGAGCTGCCCACGGCGCCCAGTCGCAGGGCGCTGCCGTGGCGGGCCTTCAGGTCGGTGATGGCCTGCTCGATGGCAGCCCAGGCGGCCGCCGGGGTGTTGGGCTGGGCCGGGATCACCACCTCGATATCGGGCCTGTTCTCGGCCACCCAGGCCGCCATCTGCTGCGCCTTGGCCGAGCCGGGGGATGAATTGAAACCGTGCAGATAGAGCAGGACGGGCTTCATGGCAACCCCTCAGTAACCGGTGGCATTGGGGTCGGGCACGAACTGCCCCAGTGGCAGGCGCCACACCTGGCTCGCCACCCGGCCATCCGGGTGCAGGGTGAGGTAGCGCCAGCCCGGGCCGGATTCGTCCAGTGCGAAACCGTCGGAGAGCGGCTTGAACTGGATGCAGGTAGAGGGGCTGGCGATGAGCCGCACTCCGTGGTGCACCTCGTCAAACTCCTGATGGACGTGGCCGAACAGTATGGTCTTCTGCTGCGGGTGGCGGGCCAGCACGGCGAACAGGTCGTCGGCATTCTTGAGGTTGTGCTGATCCAGCCAGGCGCAGCCCACCGGCACCGCCTGATGGTGCAGGGCGATGAGGGCGTGGCGCTCGGGATGCTGGCGCAGGGCCTGATCCAGGGCCGCCAGCTGGTGATCCCCCAGCACCCCGTGGGGTTTGCCGCGCACCTGGGTATCCAGCAGGATCACCTGCCAGTGCTCGCCTACCAGTTGCTTGGCCTCGCTGATGCCGGCCGCATGGAGGTATTCGGTCATCAGGGGGCCGTCGTCGTGGTTGCCGGGCAACCAGTAGATGGGGCGAGCCAGGGGCGCCATCATGGAGGCGAAGCGCTGGTAGGACTCCGGGCTGTGATCCTGGGAGAGATCCCCGGTGGCGAGGATGAGATCGAACGGGTGCTCGTTGGCCTGCACCCGCTCCAGCACGGCGGCCAGGCTCTGCGCCGTGGGTACGGCCAGCAGCCGCCCCTCGGCACTGGCGAAGAGATGGGTATCGGTAATCTGTAACAGGCGCACACTGCCGTCCGGCGCCTGAGGTAGCTCTGTTTCCAAAATCACGCTTCTTTTTTATGGGTTCGACTAGAGGATGTTAATCAGGCTGGTGCCGTGTTTGAGACAAAATCTCAACCAATCGGCCAAGAATAGATTTACCTGCTCCTTTTCATCCCTGTGATGCATTTTTTGATTGGGATAATCATAACGTGGTTGCAACATTGAAATCTGTTGCGCCGCACACACTTCCGCCATTCGCACATCATGATACAAACGAATCTCTATCCGGGCTTGCAAGTAGCTCGGCAATTCGGGGTTGTGCTGGGCCAGGATCACCTGGCTGGTGAAGCGGCTCTCCTCGGTCACCGTGAGCTGGAACTGCAGGCCGTTGCCGACCTGATAGCGGCGCTCGGCACCTACGCTGCCGCCGGGCGGCAACAGTTTCATCAGCGCCATGTAATTGACCTCGCAGGTACGCTGCAAGGACATCAAATCAGGCACATAGCGCTTCATCGGGCTCTGGACTAATGACATGTCGCGGCTCCCTCAATCAGGATCCATGAAGGGTGGACCCACTGCACAGTGTGCCAGTCGGACACAGGGCACCTGACCCGGGTCTGAACGAGCGTCACCTCAGCGCCCCGCCAGCCAGCGTGCCCGCAGCTCGCCGTGGTTCAGAGCCAGCCACTGCAGGGCGATGACGGAGGCGGCATTGTCGATGCGCCCCTCTTTGAGCCAGGCATAGGCCTGCTCGCGGCTCACCACGTGGACCCGGATGTCTTCCCCCTCTTCCGCCAGACCGTGGATCCCCTTGGCCTGACTGGCATCCACCTCGCCCACGAACACCTCGATGCGCTCGGTGCTGCCACCCGGGCTCACCAGATAGCTGATGGCATGTTCGCAGCGTCCCACCTCGATCCCTGCCTCTTCCACCGCCTCGCGCCGCACCACAGCCTCGGCGGTCTCCCCTTCATCGATGATGCCGGCCACCAGCTCCAGCAGCCAGGGGGTGGCGCTGGTCTCCATGGCACCGATGCGAAACTGCTCCACCAGCACGATCTCGTCCCGCACCGGATCATAAGGCAGCAGGGCGGCGGCATGGCCACGTTCGAACAGTTCCCGGACGATGGGGGCGTTCCAGCCACCGGCAAACAGCCTGTGTTGCAGGCGGTAGACATTCACCTTGAAGAAGCCATTATATCCAGCTGATTTTTCAATGATTTTCACATCATCGCTGGAGTAGTGGCAGGTTTGAGGCAAGGCTTGCTGTGACATTCGAGACTCCTGCCAGCTTGACTTGGCTTGGTTTGACCATAATATTCGGGGGCATGAATGAACATTCATTCACTCGCTCTCGCCGACGATGAGGGAAGGATTTTAGCAGCCACAGGGCATTTGGCTAGGCGCGTTGCCGAGAAAACTCGCCCCGGACCTTGACGTTTCCGCAGCTGGAAAAGAGACAGTTCGCAATGAAATCTGCTTATAGTAGAGTGGTTAAGCTGAAATCAAGCTTGGTCGGTGACAATCCCCCCTTCATCCAGCGGACAGCTTTGGGTTGATACAAAAGGTTAAAACTATCATATGAAAAGAACACTCTTGTCAGTCATGGTGATGCTGGGTGTGAGCGGCGCCGCTCATGCCGAAAACCTGCTCGATATTTACCAACAGGCCCAGATCAAGGACACCCAGCTGCTGGAATCCAAGGCCAAGCGGGACCAGGCCTTCGAGAAGATCAACGAATCCCGTGCAGCCCTGCTGCCCCAGATCAACCTGGGCGCCGGCCTGAACTACCTGCAAAACAAGAACGACACCATGACCAACACGGGCGCTACCGGCTCCGTGACCCTGGATCAATCCATCTACCGTCGCAGCAACTGGGTCAACCTGGATCTGACCGAGAAGAGCGCCACCCAGTCCGACGTGGCCTACAACCTCGAGTACCAGAACCTGATGCTGCGTACCGCCCAGGCCTACTTCGACGTGCTCAAGGCCATGGATACCCTGGAATTCGTGCGTGCCAACAAGACCGCGGTCGAGCGTCAGCTTGAACAGACCCAGCAGCGCTTTGAAGTGGGCCTGACCGCCATCACCGACGTGCACGAGGCCGAGGCCGAGCGCGATCAGGCGCTGGCGGACGAGATCAATGCCGAGAACACCCTGGACAACAGCTACGAGAGCCTGCGCGAGCTGACCGGTATCGACCACCGTCAACTGGACGTGCTCAACACCGATCGCTTCAGCCCGCAGAAGACCGCGTTCAACTCCGACAAGTGGCTGGAACTGGCCCTGGACAAGAACCTGGAGCTGCACAGCGCCCGCATCGGCAAAGACATCGCCAAGGAGCAGATCGATCTGGCCAAGACCGGTCATGAACCGACCCTGGATCTGGGCGCCGGCCTGAACGCCGGTTACAACGATTACAAGGACGAGATCCGCAACCCCGAGAGCAACAGCAATCAGGGCAACATCGGCCTGAACTTCAAGCTGCCCATCTACACCGGCGGGGCCACCACCTCCCAGGTCAAGCAGGCACAGTTCAACTACGTGGCCGCCAGCGAACAGCTCGAGCGTAGCTTCCGCTCGGTGCAGAGCACGGTCCGCTCCTCCTACAACAACGTGAACGCCAGCATCGGCTCGGTCCGCGCCTACAGCCAATCCGTCATCTCCGCCGACAGCGCCCTGAAGGCGACCGAGGCCGGTTACGAGGTGGGCACCCGCACCATCGTCGACGTGCTGGACTCCACCCGCAAGCTGTATCAGGCCAAGCAGAAGCTCTCCGAGGCCCGCTACAACTACATCCTCAGCATCCTCTCCCTCAAGCAGGCCGCCGGCATCCTGGAGCAGAAGGACCTGGAAGAGGTGAACCAGGGTCTGATGCCCGCCGCCCAGGTCACCAAGAAGTCCTGAGCCAGGCGCACACCATGAGAAAAGGCGACCCCGGGGTCGCCTTTTTCATCTCTGTTCGCCGCTGGAAGTGCGTTGGTCGGGGCCTGCCAGGCAGCGGCCATGTCACCGACCCGGCAGCCCCATCAAAAAACCCGGCCTTGGCCGGGTTTTACGCTTATCCGCGTTCGCGGATGGTCTTGATGATGTCGGTGGTGGAGCAGCCGTCCTCGAAGTTCAGCACTCGTACCTCGCCGCCATTGGCGGTCACCTCGGCGTAACCGGCGATCTCTTCGGGCTTGTAGTCGCCCCCCTTGACCAGGAGGTCTGGCAGGATCTCGGCGATCAGACGCTGGGGAGTGTCTTCGCTGAAGGGGACCACCCAGTCCACGGCACCCAGGGCCGCCAGCACAGTCATACGGCGCTCGGTCGGGTTGACCGGGCGACCCGGCCCCTTGAGGTGACGCACGGACTCGTCGGTGTTCACCGCCACGATCAGGCGGTCCCCCAGCTTGCCCGCATTGGCCAGATAGGAGACATGACCCGCGTGCAGAATGTCGAAGCAGCCGTTGGTCATCACCACCTTCTCGCCGCGCAGACGGGCGGCCTGGACGGCCACCTTGAGCTGGGCCTCGGACATGACGCCAAAGCCGGTCTCCTGCTCGGTGTAGAGGGCGTTGGCCAGCTCCACCGGGCTCACGGTGGAGGTCCCCAACTTGCCGACCACGATACCGGCGGCGGTGTTGGCCAGGGCGCAGGCCTCGTCCAGACTCTTGCCCGCGGCAAGGGAAGTCGCCAGGGTGGAGATGACGGTGTCACCGGCACCGGTGACGTCATAGACCTCGTGGGCCTGGGCCGGCAGGTGCAGCTCGGGCTGCCCTTCGCGGATCAGGGTCATGCCGTTCTCGGAACGGGTAACCAGCAGGGCGTCCAGCTCGAAGCGCTTGACCAGCTCCAGCCCCCTGGCGACCAGATCTTCTTCCCCCTTCACCTTGCCCACCACGGCCTCGAACTCGGACATGTTGGGGGTCAGCAGGGTGGCACCGCGGTACTTCTCGAAATCGGTCCCCTTGGGGTCGACCAGCACGGGGATGCCGGCGGCGCGGGCACGCCGGATCATGCCGGGCACATCGTTGAGGGCGCCCTTGCCGTAGTCGGAGAGGATCATCACGTCCGCCTGGGGCAGCGCCTGCTCCACCTTGCCCATCAGCAGGCTGGCATCCACGTCGTGGAAGGCCTCTTCGAAGTCGAGGCGCAGCAGTTGCTGGTTGCGGGACAGCACCCGCAGCTTGGTGATGGTCGGATAGTCGGTCAGGCGCACGAAATCACAGGCCACCTTGACCCCGGCCATCTGGCTGGCGAGGGCATCGGCGGCTTCATCCTGACCGGTCAGGCCCAGCAGCACGGCCTGGGCGCCGAGGGCGGCGGAGTTGAGCGCCACGTTGGCGGCGCCGCCCGGACGCTCCTCGATGTGCTCGACCTTGACCACGGGGACCGGTGCCTCGGGGGAGATCCGGCCGGTAGGGCCATGCCAGTAGCGATCCAACATGACATCGCCAACGACCAGGATGCGGGCTTTTTCAAACTCGGGCAGGGTGATTTTCATCTGTATCGGCTCTCAAAACCT
The DNA here is from genome assembly GCF_040907815.1 of Aeromonas sp. s6. Classification (NCBI taxonomy): domain Bacteria; kingdom Pseudomonadati; phylum Pseudomonadota; class Gammaproteobacteria; order Aeromonadales; family Aeromonadaceae; genus Aeromonas; species Aeromonas sp. s6. The sequence goes on along the minus strand of NZ_JBFOCN010000059.1, from coordinate 16,537 downwards.
GAAAAATTCAGCGGCCGATTTTATCACACTCTTTTCCGGGGCGTGAAAAAAGCACGGCTCTGCCCCCTGACGCCCCCTCTGACCAGATGACGGCGATTCGCGCCCGCCCCCGCTTTTCGGATAGAATCCTCCACATGCGAGTGACCGCCTCCGCGCCGGGCCACCCCACACAGGCCCCCCGGTTCGGTCGGACTCCCCCCTTTGCCTTTGCGAACAAGAGACTCTTCATGGCCCAAGAACACGCTCCCCGCCTCGAACCCCGTCTGTTCCATCCCCGTTACTGGGGGAGCTGGCTGGGCCTCTCCCTGCTCTGGCTGCTGGTGTTGCTGCCCTGGCGCAGTCAGATGTGGCTGGGCCGCCAGCTCGGCACCCTGGCCCGCAAGCTGCTGAAATCCCGCGTCAAGATTGCCCGCCGCAACCTGGAGCTGGCGATGCCCGAGCTCAGCCGGGATGAGCGCGAAACCCTCCTGGTGCAGAACTTCGAGAGCGTGGGCTGCGCCATCTTCGAGGTAGGCATGGCCTGGTTCTGGCCAGACTGGCGGATGCGCCGCCTGATGAAGGTGGAAGGGGAAGAGCACGTCATCAACGCCATGGAGAAGGGCCAGGGGATGCTGCTGCTCTCCTGCCACTTCCTGACGCTGGAGCTCAATGCCCGCTGCTTCGGCCTGGTGCGCCCCGGGGTCGGTGTCTATCGCCCCAACACCAATCCGGTGCTGGAGTACGCCCAGTACCACGGTCGCTGCGCCTCCAACAAATACCTGGTGGACCGGATGGACGTGAAGGGGATGATCAAGGCGCTGCGCAACGGCGACGCCCTCTGGTATGCACCGGATCACGACTACGGCAGCCATGCCAGCGTCTTCGTGCCCTACTTCGCGGTGGAGCAGGCCGCCACCATCACGGGGACCGCCACCCTGGCCCGGGTGAAGAACACCGTCACCCTGCCCTGCTACAACATCCGCACCCGGGAGGGCTACACCCTGCATATCGGGGCCCCGCTCGCGGACTACCCGAGCGGTGACGACATGGCGGATGCCAGCCGCGCCAACCGCGAGATTGAAGCCGCCGTGCGCAAGGCGCCGGAGCAGTACATGTGGCTGCACCGCCGCTTCAAGACCCGCCCCAATCCGGGCGATCCCGGCTACTACTGATGCCCTCCCGCCCCGTCGACCGGGCAAGTCCAGACGACAGGACAGGATGGCACCGCGCCCCATGAAAAAGCCCTCGCACTGCGAGGGCTTTTTTGTTGGCTGCCAGCGTCTGCCTTACTGGCGGATCAGGCGGTAGATGGCGTAGCCGGGGTGCTTGGCGTCATCCATCGGCAGGGTGGACTGGTACGACAGATCCGCCCCCGCCAGGGCCTTGGCCTCGTCGGTCGGCGAGGAGTAGAGGCGCACGTCCACGTTGGCGGGCAGGGCCTTCATGTGCCAGTTGTTGTTGGCCGCCGGGCTGAAGCCAGCCGGGTTGTCCGCAGACTGGGCCTTCAGGTACTGGGCGATGATCTCCCGCGTCTCGAAGGGATCTTCATGGACGATGTTGCTGCCGTCGATGCCCGGGAAGTGGCCGCCGCCGCTGGCGCGGTAGTTGTTGGTCACCACGTAGAACTTCTGGGCCGGGTCCACGGGCTGACCGTTGAAGGTGAGGCCGCTGATGCGCTGGCCGTCGCTCACCTTGACCCCGTCCTTGCTGTAGCGGGCCGGCTGGGTGATGTCCACCTCGTAGTTGACCCCGTCAATCACATCGAAGTTGTAGGTGGGGAAGCTCTCGTTCACCAGCCACTGCACCTCTGTCTTGCCGGTGTCGATCTGGTTGAACTGGCCAGCGCTCATCTCCAGCCACTCCTTGACGGTGGCCCCGTTCACCTCGACCACCTGCAGGGTGTTCGGATAGATGTAAAGGTCGGAGACGTTGCGCAGGGAGATGTCACCCTGGGCCACGTAGGTAAAGTCGTTGATGCCGTTGCGACCGCCACGGAAGGGGGCCGCCACCGACAGGATGGGGTAGGACTCCTTGAGCAGGCCGTCTTGTTGCAACTGCTCCGCGTGGCGGCGCTGGGCATCGCTCACCAGCTGCACCGAGGGGTCGTCCTGCACCAGGGCGAAGAAGCTGTGGATGGGGGAGGTGATCTTGCCGAGCGGCTCGTCCAGCCACTGGTTGGTGGCGTCGTGATCCGCCTGTACCAGGTCCACCACCCGCTGATCCACCGCACTGCCCTCGCTGGCGTCAATTTTGCGCAGGCTGGCCTGGCTCTGCTTCACCTGCCACTTGCCGTCCACCTGTTCCAGCTTGAGGTCGATGATGCCGAGGTGGTTGCCCCAGTAACCGGGCATCACGGTGGGGATGCCGCTGAGGGTACCGGCTTGGTTGTCCACCTCCGGCAGATCCGGGAAGTCCCCGGGGAAGTTCTTGTGGGCGTGGCCCAGCATCAGGGCGTCCACCCCCTTCACCTTGGCCAGGTGCCAGGCGGAGTTCTCCATCATGGCCTCGTAGCTGCTGGCATTGATGCCGGTGTGAGCCACCACCACCACGATGTCGGCGCCCTTGGCGCGCAGCTCGGGCACATAGTGATTGGCGGTCTCGACCATGTCGGCCACCACCACCTTGCTCTCCAGATGACGCTTGTCCCACTGCAGCACCTGGGGCGGGGTCAGACCCAGGATGCCCACCTTGACGCGCTGGCGCTGGCCCTTGTCATCGGTCACCTCGCGCTCCAGCAGCAGATAGGGGGTGAACTTGTTGCCGCTCCAGTCAATTTGTCCCTTGGCATCGCGCTTGAAGGCCCCCGCCTCGAACACGTTGGCGTTCACATAGGGGAAGTCGGCTCCCGCCAGCACCTTGCCAAGGTAGTCCAGGCCGTAGTTGAACTCGTGGTTGCCCAGGTTGCCCGCGTCGTAGCCCAGCTCGTTCATCGCCTTGAACACCGGGTGCGCCTGCTTCTCGAGATAGCCGGCACCGGACTGTTCGAAGATGTAGTCCGCCAGCGGCGTGCCCTGAATGAGGTCGCCATTGTCGAGCAGCAGGTTGTTGGGGTTCTCGGCGCGGGCGGCGCGGATCAGCAGGGCGGTGCGGGAGAGGCCGAACTTGCGATCCTCCTTGTTCTGGTAGTAGTCGTACCCCAGCACGTTGGAGTGGATGTCGGAGGTCTGGATCAGGCGCAGGGAGACGGTCCCCGGCTGCGCCTTGCTGTCATTCTCGTTGCTGCAGGCAGACAGCAGCACGATGGCGGCAATAGCCCCCAGCTTCATGGTGTTATTCACTGTTTTTTCCCTTTTATTATGAGTAACGCTTTACCAGCGCCGGGAATTTAACAGACGAATATGTCAGCAGATGGCACCGGGACTCATTTTTATGAAGCCCGGCACAAAAATAGCCTCATGAGGCCGATATGGCACCCAATGCCAGCTTGGCCGCCAGCACCAGCATGATGAGACCTACAACCAGATCAATGGCTTGCTGCACCCGGCCCCGGGCAAGCCAGGGGGAGAGTGCCGCCGCCCCGAACGCCAGTCCGTAGAACCAGACCAGAGAAGCCAGCATGGCCCCCGCCGCGAAGGCGGGTCTGAGCTCCTCGGCAAACTGGCTGCCGAAGGAGCCAAGCAGCATCAGGGTATCCAGGTAGACGTGGGGATTGAGCAGGGTCACTCCGAGGGTCATGGCCAGCACGCTCTTCACCCCCATCAACCGGGGCGAGTCCGCCAGGGCCGCCTCCTGGCCGCGCCAGGCGCTGCGCAGGGAGCGCACCCCGAACCAGCCGAGGAAGAGCACGCCGCCCCAGGTCAGCAGGGCCAGGCCGATCGGGCTGGCCGCCAGCAGGTTGGCCCCGCCGAACACCCCGATGCCGATCAGCACGAGATCGCACAGGCAGCAGAGGGTCGCCGTCAGCAGGTGGTGATTGCGGTGAATGCCCCGGCTCAGCACGAAGGCATTCTGGGCCCCGATGGGGATGATCATGGCAAGGCCGAGGGTAAAGCCTTGCAGGGTGGTGGCGAACATGGGGATGTGTTCCTGTGAAAGAGAGAAACGCACTATAAGGGGGCGCGGGTAATCAGAGAAATTCATTCATTTTCTGATGCATTCATAAAACTGATGAAAACCGGGCCGAAACCACACAAAGAAGGTTGTCAATTGCAGGATCTGACAATTGTGGGGTCACAGCCCCGCCCCGAGAATCGGCGGCAGGATGGGACGGCGCAGGACAGCGGTGATGGCGACAGAGGGGATGCCAGGCGACGAGCCGGTGCCGCCGGGCCTGTATTCACTGCAGAAGGGAGGGGAAGTTGGTGACCACCACCTGCTCCAGGTTCGGCAGCAGGATGCCGCTGCTCACCCCCTTGGCGATGGCCTGGTAGCGGTTCATCGACCCCGTCTTGCGGGTGACCTGATTGAGGTGGTAGTTCACGGTGCGCTCCGTGATGCCGAGGATGCAGGCGATCTCCCCCGATGTCTTCCCTTCGCTGGCCCAGAACAGGCACTCGGTCTCCCGCTCCGTCAGGGGTTCCTGGGGATCGTCCTCCCTCATGCTCTGGCGCACGATCCGGATCGCCGCCTCGAAGATGTAGTTGGACATCCAGGAGAGGATGGGCGAGGACTCCAGCATCAGATCGCTCGACGCCCGCTCCCGGGTGATGAAAGAGAGTATGCCGTTCTCCCCCGCCGCCCCGTGCAGCGGGAACGAGATGCCGTTGCGCAACCCGAATTCCGCCGCCAGCCCCATCACATCCATGCTCCCCTCTTGCAGGAAGCGCGCCTTCTCGTCCAGCCGATTCCAGTAGATGGGCAGGGTCTGCCTGCGGGCGAGCTGGATGATGGGATCGCAGGCCAGCATGTTGTTCAGGGTGTAGGCCTGTACCCAGGAGTCGGGGCACTGGTTGAACAGCACCACCTTGGGCCTTTGCATCGACATGGGCAGGATGAGGGCGAAGCGGTAGTAGTCGTAACCCATTCCCAGGGTGAAGCGGCCGATGAGCTCGGACAGCCGGTTGCCATCGGTCACCAGCGTGAAATGTTCCAGGTACTCAAGCAGTTGGTCGCGTGTCATAGGCAAGCCTCCCCTGGCCAAGGCCTTGGATTATAGCGCCTAACCATGAAATGGAGAGACATGAATGCTTGTTTTCAAAGGAAAATTGAAAGAACACCCCAGATGGGAGGTCGAAAACGAGCTCTACCGATTTCGCAACCGCGTCTTCTCCGATCGACTCGGTTGGGACGTGGAATCCCGCCGTGGCCTGGAGCGGGACAACTTCGACAAGCCCGACACCCACTGGGTGCTGATTGAAGACAAGCAGGGGCTGTGCGGCTGCATCCGCCTGCTCAGCTGCGCCCAGGATTACATGCTGCCCAGCATCTTCCCCACCGCCCTCGCTGGCGAAGCCCCGCCGCGCGGCAACGACGTGTGGGAGCTGACCCGCCTCGCCATCGACGCCGACCGGGCCCCTCGCCTGGAGAACGGCATCAGCGAACTCACCTGCGTCATCTTCCGCGAGGTGCTGGCCTTCGCCAGGGAGCAGGGGATCCGCGAGCTGGTGGCCGTGGTCAGCCTGCCGGTGGAGCGCATCTTCCGCCGCCTCGGCCAGCCCATCGAGCGCCTCGGCCATCGCCAGGCGGTGGATCTGGGGGCCGTGCGCGGGGTCGGTATCCGCTTCCACCTGGACGAGCGTTTCGACCGCGCCGTCCATCGCCCCCTGCAGGGCCATTACCGGCCGGCGGGGGATGCTCTGCTCGCCGTCATCTGAGCAAAAAAAGTCCCGGGACCGGCCCGGGATTCAAGACGCTCGCTATGGTCCGTTTCCACCCCATGCAAAAACGGACCGGGTGAGTATCTTATGAATCTCACGCCAGGACAACTGTCACATCTCACAGGGGCGGCCCCGGGCACCGGCCCCCTCCATGGGGGCGGTCAGGTTGTCCTCTGGCGCTCCCTTGAGTAGCATTCTTGCTGAACTCCCTTTTTTCATAAGGAATGCTGATGAAGACGCTGGACTACAAGCTGCTGCTGGCCCTGGACGCGGTGATCCGGGAGCAAAACTTCGAGCGTGCAGCCCAGCGCCTGCACATTACCCAGTCCGCCATCTCCCAGCGCATCAAGCAGCTGGAGCAGCAGTTTGCGGAGCCGCTCATCATCCGCAGCCAGCCGCTGCAGGCCACGGGGCTCGGCCAGAAGCTGCTGGCCCACTATCGCCAGGTGCGCCAACTGGAGCTGGAGCTGGCCGGCGAGCTCTCCCCCGACGAGCCCAGGGCCCCCATCCGGGTCAGCATCGCCGTCAATGCCGACAGCCTGGCCACCTGGTTCCTGCCCGCCCTGGCACCACTGCTGGAGCAATACCCCATCGAGCTGAACCTGCTGGTGGATGACGAGAGCCGCACCCTGGACCGGGTGCGCGAGGGGCTGGCGTTCGGCGCCGTCAGCCTGCAACCCCAGCCGCTGGCGGGCTGCTGCGTCGACGAACTCGGCGAGATGCGCTATCTGCTCACCGCCAGCCCCGCCTTCGTCGCCCGCCACTTCCCGAACGGCCTCACGGCGGCGGCCCTGGCCAAGGCGCCGGCGGTGGCCTTCGATCAGCGCGACGACATGCACATCAGCTACATGGCCCGTCATTTCGCCCTCCCCCCCGGTGGCTACCCCTGCCACACGGTGCGATCCTCCGAGGCCTTCGTCACCATGGCGGAGCAGGGGCTGGCCTGCTGCCTCATCCCGGAATTGCAGATCCGCCAGCAACTGGAAGAGGGGCGCCTGCTCGATCTCAACCCGGATCACCACCTGGTCGAGCAGCTCTACTGGCACCGCTGGGTGCTGGAGCGGGGGCTGCACAAGCAGATCTCCTTGCGCCTCATCCAGCAGGGACGCCGGGCACTGCAACCGCGCTGAGGGGGCCGTTCACCTTGGCTTTGGGGGGGTAAAAACGTATAGTGCTGGGCGATTAACCATCAGGTCTCCACTCAGGTTCCCCATTTATGTTCCAAGACAATCCGCTGCTGGCCCAGCTCAAGCAACAAATCCGCGAAAACATCCCCAAGAAAGAGGGTGTGATCCGCGCCTCCGATCGGGGCTTCGGCTTCCTGGAGGTCGATGAGAAGACCAGCTATTTCGTGCCGCCTCCCTACATGAAGAAGGTGATGCACGGTGACCGGGTGAGCGCCCTGATCCGCACTGAAAAAGAGAAAGAGGTGGCCGAGCCGGATGCCCTGCTGGAGCAGGCCGTCACCCGCTTCGTCGGCCGCGTCAAGATGTTCCGCGACCGCCTCAACGTGGTGCCCGACCACCCCCTCATCAAGGACGCCATCAAGGCCCGCGCCAAGAAGGGTCTGGACGAGAAATCCTTCAAGGAAGGGGACTGGGTGGTCGCCACCCTCAAGCGCCATGCCCTGGTGGACGGCAACTTCTCCGCCGAGATCACCCAGCTCATCGCCACCCAGGAAGATCACAACGTGCCCTGGTGGGTGGTGCTGGCACGCCACAACCTGGCCCAGATTGAACCGGCGGACCTGCCGGAGTGGAAGGTGATCGAAGAGGAAGAGCTGCCCCGCCGGGATCTGACCCAGGTTCCCTTCTTCACCATCGACGGTGCCAAGACCAAGGACATGGACGATGCCCTGGCCATCACCAAGCTGGAGAACGGCTGGGAGCTGCTGGTGGCCATCGCCGACCCGACCGCCTATGTGGCCGAGGGGAGCGAGCTGGACAAGGAGGCCGCCCAGCGCGCCTTCACCGTCTACATGCCGGGACGCAACGTACCCATGATCCCGCGCACCCTCTCCGACGAGCTCTGCTCCCTGAAAGAGGGCGAGGAGCGCAACACCCTGTGCGCCCGTCTGCTCATCGCCGAGGACGGCCTGCTGCTGGAGGAGACCGAGTTCTTCGCCGCCCGCATCAATTCCCATGCCCGTCTCAGCTATGACGACGTCTCCGACTGGGCCGAGCACGGCAAAGCGCTGGATATCGACGCCGGCGTCCTGGCCCAGTTGCCCCTGATGAAGGCGATGACGGAGGCCCGCATCAAGTGGCGTACCGAGCACGCCCTGGTGTTCCCGGACAGACCCGACTACGACTTCGAGCTGGGTGAAGACGGCGAAGTGCTGGCCATCCACGTGGAGCCGCGCCGCATCGCCAACCGCATGGTGGAAGAGTCGATGATCGCCGCCAACATCTGCGCCGGCCGCGTGCTGGGCAAAGAGGTCGGCTACGGCATCTTCAACGTCCACACCGGCTTTGACGAGGAGTCCCTGGACGGCGCCATCGAGCTGCTCAAGACCGCCGAGGCCCCGTTCGAGAAGGAAGAGATCGCCAGCCTCTCCGGCTTCTGCGCCCTGCGACGCTGGATAGACAACCTGGACACCCGCTGGCTGGACGGCAAGATCCGCCGCTTCCAGAGCTATGCCCTGATGTCCGCCGAACCGGGTGCCCACTACGGCCTGGGTCTGGATGCCTACGCCACCTGGACCTCCCCCATCCGCAAATACGGCGACATGGTCAACCATCGCCTGCTCAAGGCGGTCATCGCCGGCAAGACCCCGGGTGAGCGCCCCAGCCTGGAGCTGACCGAGCACCTGACCGCCTGCCGCCGCCTGCACCGCATGGTGGAGCGCGACATCGGCGACTGGCTCTATGTGCGCTACCTCAAGGCCGATGCGGGCACCGACAAGGTGTTCAACGCCGAGATCATCGACGTGATGCGAGCCGGCCTCAAGCTGCGCCTGCAGGAGAACGGCGCCGTGGTGTTCATGCCCGCCCGCCATATCCTGGACAACAAGGATCGGCTGGAGTGCAACTGGGACAACGGCCGCGTCTATCTGGACAAGACCGAGGTGGTCTACGAGCTCGGCCAGATCATCGAGGTGAAGCTGACCGAGGCGGTGGAAGAGACCCGCTCCCTCATCGCCAAGCCGGCGGTGGAGCTGGTACCTGGCCCGGCGCCGGTCGCCCCGACCAGCGAGGCCGATGCCGCGCCTGCCGACGAGGCCCCCAAGGCGCAGTGATCCCCCTGCTTGTCTGCTCTGCACAAGCCCGCATCCTGCGGGCTTTTTTTATGGCTGCGCTCCACGGGCAGACGGAATGGGAGACCCGCTCGCAGGCCCCAGCCTGCGTCGCTACCGGCAGGGAGGAGCGAGACGGGAGCGGATCAGGATCCGCCACCCGGGCGTCACAAGAGGCCTTGTCGGAACCGATCCTCTCGGGGAAAAAACTGAAAGTGGGTTACAAAATAAATGATTCATTGGTGATTAACGATGAACTGCGGCATATCCATCGTCATTACTTGCGAATACGAGGCGACAAACCATGACTCATTTGAGTGCAAAATTTGATTTTGTGACGACAGTCACGTTGACACCGTATTTGCGCAAACCACAAAACGAGACATCAATCACAAAAAATTGACACCAAGAGGCGAGAAGATCGAAATGTAGCCGAAATACAGCGACTGACTGTGATCGTCATCACTATGTCGGGAGGGGGGAGGTCGGGGTATTTGAGATCCAGGTCACAAGACACCCCGTTTTCAGCCTAATTTGATCGCAAGCTGGTAGATTGAAGTTGCTTAGACGACAGGGATGGCGGTTCGGCAAAACCGGCCAGCCCGACTACCACTTTTAATCACACAGGCTTAAAACGGGGTCCCGACATGTTATCACCGGATACCAAAGTCAAGATACAGAATTTTGGACGCTTCCTGTCCAATATGGTCATGCCCAACATAGGCGCCTTCATCGCCTGGGGCTTCATCACCGCCCTCTTCATCCCCACTGGCTGGCTGCCCAATGAAACCTTGGCCAAGCTGGTCGGTCCCATGATCACCTACCTGCTGCCGCTGCTCATCGGCTATACCGGCGGCAAGCTGATCGGGGGTGACCGGGGTGCCGTGGTCGGTGCCATCACCACCATGGGCGTCATCGTGGGGACCGACATCCCCATGTTCATGGGCGCCATGATGGTCGGCCCGCTGGGTGGCTGGGCCATCAAGCGCTTCGACAAGGCGATGGAAGGTCGCGTCAAGAGCGGCTTCGAGATGCTGGTGAACAACTTCTCCGCCGGCATCATCGGCATGTTGCTCGCCATTCTCGCCTTCTTCGTCATCGGTCCCTTCGTCAAGGTGCTCTCCGGCGCCCTGGCCGGTGGTGTCGACTTCCTGGTCGCCCACAGCCTGCTGCCGCTGACCTCCATCTTCGTCGAGCCGGCCAAGATCCTGTTCCTGAACAACGCCATCAACCACGGCATCTTCTCGCCGCTCGGGATCCAGCAAGCCACCGAACAGGGCCGCTCCATCTTCTTCCTGATCGAAGCGAACCCGGGTCCGGGCATGGGCGTGCTGCTGGCCTACATGGTGTTCGGCCGTGGCGCCGCCAAGCAGTCCGCAGCCGGTGCTTCCATCATCCACTTCTTCGGCGGCATCCACGAAATCTACTTCCCGTACGTGCTGATGAACCCGCGCCTCATCCTGGCGGTGATCGCAGGCGGCATGACCGGGGTCTTCACCCTGACCCTGTTCAACGCCGGTCTGGTCTCCCCCGCCTCCCCGGGCTCCATCTTCGCCGTGCTGCTGATGACGCCGAAAGCCTCCCTCATCGGGGTGTTGCTCTCCATCGTCGCCTCCGCCACCGTCTCCTTCCTGGTCGCTGCCGTGTTCGTCCGTGCCCAGCAGCCGGAAGCCGACGAGGCCGATGCCCTGGGTGAAGCCACCCGCAAGATGAAAGCCATGAAGGGTGCCAAGCCCGAGACCACCGCCGCCAAGAAGCCGGAAACCGAGCTGACCGCAGTGCGCAACATCGTCGTCGCCTGCGATGCGGGCATGGGCTCCAGCGCCATGGGCGCCGGCATGCTGCGCAAGCGGGTGCAGGCCGCCGGTCTCGACATCAGCGTCACCAACCGTGCCATCAACAACCTGGACGATCAGGTGGATCTGGTCATCACCCACAAGGATCTCACCGACCGTGCCCGTCGCCATGCGCCGCATGCACAGCACATTTCGCTGACCAACTTCCTCGACAACGCCCTCTATCAGGAGCTGGTGCAGAACCTCAGCCTGGCCAACGCGGCCAACGATGACGTCGCCAACCCGCAACTGCTGGTGGCGGCCAACGACGACAGCTACGAGCCGCAGGAGCCGGAAGTTTTCACCCTGAGCCTGCAGGACGTGCACCTGGGCCTCAAGGCCGAGAGCAAGGAAGCGGCCATCGTGACCGCCGGCAAGCTGCTGGCCGAGCGAGGCTATGTGGCACCGGACTACGTCGACGCCATGCTGGAGCGCGAACAGCTGGTCTCCACCTACCTCGGCGAATCCATCGCCGTGCCCCACGGCACCATCGCCGCCAAGGAGCACGTGAAGCGTACCGGCATCGTCATCTGCCAGTACCCGGCCGGAGTCGCCTTCGGCGAGGGCGCCGATGAGGTGGCGCGCCTGGTCATCGGCATTGCCGCCCGCAACGATGAACACATACAGGTCATAACCCGCCTGACCAATGCACTGGATGAGCCCGGTCTCGTCGACCGTCTGGCCAGCACCCAGGATCCCCAGGAGTTCCTGGATCTGCTGGGGGCCGAGCAGGCCGCGTAATCATCCGTCATCGTCTTTGGTTGTAGAGGTTAATATCATGAAAACATTGCATTTTGGTGCCGGCAACATCGGTCGGGGCTTCATCGGCAAACTGCTGGCTGACGCCAGCCATCAGGTCACCTTCGCCGACGTCAACGAGACCCTGATCGACCAGCTCAACCACCGCCAGGAGTACAAGGTGCACGTGGTGGGCACGGATCAGAAGCTGGACGTGGTGCGCAACGTTGCCGCCGTCAGCTCGGCCGGACACGAGGTCATAGCCCGTATCATCACCGCCGATCTGGTCACCACGGCGGTCGGCCCCAACATCCTGGACAAGATTGCCAGCACCCTGGCCAAGGGGCTGCAGGCCCGCTTCGATGCCGGCAACCAGACTCCCCTCAACGTCATCGCCTGCGAGAACATGGTGCGCGGCACCAGCCACCTCAAGGAGGAGGTACTCAAGTACCTGCCGGTCGCGTATCATGCCACCCTCGAGCAGTGCGTCGGCTTCGTCGACTCGGCGGTGGATCGCATCGTTCCACCCGCCGCGGCGAACGACGATCCCCTGGAGGTGACGGTGGAGAGCTTCAGCGAGTGGATCGTCGATCGGACCCAGTTCAAGGGGGAGCTGCCCCAGGTGGCGGGCATGGAGCCCACCGACAACCTGATGGCCTTCGTCGAGCGCAAGCTGTTCACCCTCAACACCGGCCACATCGTCACCGCCTACCTCGGCAAGCTCAGGGGCTATCGCACCGTGCGCGAGGCGATCGAGGATCCGCTGATCCGCAGCAAGGTGCGCCGCGCCATGGAGGAGAGCGGGGCCGTGCTGGTGAAACGCTACGGCTTCGACCCGCGCCTGCACGCCGCCTACATCGAGAAGATCCTCTCCCGCTTCGCCAACCCCTATCTGGTGGACGAGATTGACCGGGTCGGTCGCCAGCCGCTGCGCAAGCTGGCGGCGGGGGACAGACTGGTGAAGCCGCTGCTCGGCACCCTGGAGTACGGCCTGCCGAGCGATCACCTGCAGGAGGGCATCGCCGCCGCACTGCATTACCGCAATGAGGACGATCCCCAGGCGGTGGAGCTGCAGGCCATGCTGGCGGAACTTGGTCCGGCACGGACACTGGCCCGCGTCACCGGCCTGGATGAGCACAGCGATGTGGTACGCACCATCGTCGCCCGTTACAACAACTTGAAGTGACCTGATGGGGTGGCGTCACACCGCCCGTGACGGACCCCATACGATACAAACCGGGGGAGGGCCTGCTCTCCCCCTGTCAGCCGGACCCGAAGCACTTATGACCACACACCAGGAAGATGAAGTACTGGAGCGACTGAACGAGCAGGATGGCCCCCGCGGCTTCTTTCTCGAGGTCGTGACCATCCTGGAAGAGGCGGTCGACTCCCTGATGCGGCGAGCCTTTCGTCAGGAGGAGTATGCCGTCAAATACGCCATCGAACCCCTGCTCAACCAGAGCGGCCCCCTCGGCCAGCTGGAGGTGCGCCTCAAGCTCATCTTCGCCCTCGGCCTCATCTCCCTCGAGCGCTATCAGGATCTCGAGGCATACCTGAAGATCCGCGACTTTCTGGTACGCGACCCCAAGGATTACCGCTTCAGCGACAAGCCGGTCCGCGATCTGCTCGAGCGCCTGAATGCCATCCAGCAGGGCAGCATGATGCCGCAGGATCCCCCGGCCAACGAGGAGGACTGGCCCCTCTACCAGATGCAGCTCAACCGGCTCGATCAGATGGTGCGCTCCGCCCTGGTGCTGGCGGTGACCGATTGCGTCACCGAACTCCACAAAGAGAGCCCCATCTGATCTGAGCGGCTCTCCCCTGCACGCCTGGCGGGTGTCATCTTGCACCCCTTCCCCGCTACACTAGGTCCAACCCCATCACCTGTACGAGGTTGGCATGATTGCTCTATCCCTCGCCGGAATAGCCCTCATCTCCCTGCTCGCCCAATGGCTTGCCTGGTCCGTGCGCGTTCCCGCCATTTTGTTCCTGCTGCTGAGCGGCCTATTGCTCGGCCCGGTGACCGGTCTGCTCGATCCCGATCAGTTGCTGGGGGATCTGCTGTTTCCCCTGGTTTCCCTCTCGGTCGCCATCATCCTGTTTGAAGGAGCGCTGACCCTGCACCTGACCGAACTCAAGGGGATCGGCAAGGTGGTACGCAACCTCTGCTCCACCGGCATGGTGACCAGCTTTGCCGTCATCGGCGCCGCCAGCTACTTCCTGCTTGGGCTGGACTGGCGGGTCGCCATGGTGCTCGGCGCCGTGCTGGTAGTGACCGGCCCCACGGTGATCGCCCCCATGCTCAACGTGATCCGCCCGGTCCGGGAGGTGGACAAGATCCTGCGCTGGGAGGGGATCGTCATCGACCCCATCGGCGCCCTGTTCGCGGTACTGGTGTTCGAGGCGGTGCGCCTCGGCAGCCAGGGAGATCTGGTCGGTCATACCCTGCTGGCCCTGGCCAAGACGGTGGGAGTGGGGTCGCTCATCGGGGTCGGTGCCGGCTGGCTCACCACCCTGCTCATCCGCAAGGACTGGCTGCCGGTCAGCCTGCACAAGTTCGGGGTACTGGCGCTGGTGCTGGTGACCTTCACCCTGTCTGACTGGCTCAGTCACGAATCCGGCCTGCTGGCGGTGACCGTGTTCGGCATCTGGCTCGCCAACCAGGAGGGGCTGGATCTGGAGGAGGTACTGGCCTTCAAGGAGGATCTCGCCGTCATTCTCATCTCCTCCCTCTTCATCCTGCTGGCGGCCCGCCTCGATCTGGCCCAGCTCTGGCAGCTCGGCCCCATGGTGCTGGCCCTGCTGTGCGTGGTGCAGTTCGTGGCCCGCCCGCTCTGCATCCTGGTCTCGACCCGGGGGTCGGACCTGCCCTGGCGCGCCCGCGCCCTGCTCGCCTGGATAGCCCCCCGGGGCATAGTGGCGGCGGCGGTCAGCGCCTCCTTCGCCATCAGCATGCACGAGGCCGGCATCGAGGATGCCGACAAGCTGGTGCCTCTGGTGTTTGCGGTCATCATCTTCACCGTGGTACTGCAGAGCCTGACGGCCACGCCATTGGCCAGATTGCTCGACATGCGCCAGAGCGCCCCCAATGTCTGGCTGCTCATCGGCGCCAACTCGGTGGCCCGGGCCATCGGCAAGGCGCTGGCGGATCAGGGGATCCCGGTGCAGCTCTCCGATCCTGCCTGGGAACACTGCAAGCTGGCCCGCATGAGCGGCCTGCCCTGCTACTTCGGCAACCCCCAGTCGGAGCACGCCGAGCGGCACCTGCCCCTCACCAGCATCAGCACCGTGCTGGCGCTCTCTCCCAGCCGCCACAACAACGCCCTTGGAGTGCTGCACTTCGCCCACCTCTACGGAGAGGAGAAGGTCCACTCCCTGCGTTCCAGCGAACAGCACGGCAAGGCCAACCGGGAGAGCGCCACCTTCCGTGCCCGCCAGAACCTGTTCGGTGCCGACATCAACTTCGCCAGGCTGAGCGGCCTGCTGAGCCGGGGCGGGCAGATCAAGGCGACCCGCCTGAGCGACACCTTCGACTGGGACCAGTATCAGGAGGCCAATCCCGGCGCCATTCCTCTGTTCGTGCTGGATGCCAGGGCCAGACCCAGGGTGGTCACCGGCCCTGTCACACCGCTGCCCGGGGAGCTGCTGATCGCCCTGCAACCGCCCCGGGAGGGGGCGACGGCGCCCTGATCCAATGACGGCGCCACCGGGAAGGAGAACTAGACTTGAGGGTGGCGCCATGAGTCATAGGAGGATGTCATGACAGTCAGTGAATTGCGCGCGCTTCACCAGCAGCACAGGTTCAAGGAGGCGGAGATCATGCACGACATCGTCTCCCCCGGCTGGATCGTGGAGTTCAGGGGGCAGGACGGCCACCTCTACGTGATGACGGACACCCTGGGGTGCCCCATGAGCTTCTCGTCCACCGAGGAGGCACGGGACCACATCCACCTGGTGGCCGACTGCCCCGTCCAGGTCGAGCACCTCTACCGCTTCTTCGAACGCTGAGCACCCATCGAAAAGGCGCTGTCCCAATTACATGTTGAAAGGCTAACCTTGAAGTAGGTCATCACCCTGAGGGCCTCCATCATGGATACCCAAGCCTTTCAACATCTACTGTCTCTCTTTCCACAGCTCACCATGCGCCAGCGTCGCCTCGCGCAACATGAACTCACTACCCCTCACCCAATCACCTCGCTGGCCGCTCAACTCCCCGCTTGTCGATGTTGCCCTCACTGTCAGGCCGAGGCTACGCAGTTGGCTCCCTGGGGTTGGAGTCGAGGGCTGCGTCGTTATCGCTGCAAGCAGTGTCTACGCACCAGTTCCGTTCTCACCAAGACGCCTCTGGCTCGACTTCGCAAGGCACAATGCTGGGAAGACTACGCCCAGGCCCTCATCGACGGTCTGACCGTCCGACAGGCTGCCGTCCGCTGCGGAGTCTGTAAAAACACCGCCTTCTTGTGGCGTCACCGCTTCCTGAAAGCCATGGCGAGTCACCAGGCGGCACGGGAAGGGGGTATCGTCGAGGTTGATGAGACCTTCTTCTTGGAGTCGTTTAAAGGGCAACGTGGTTTGCCCCGCCCGGCCCGCCACCGTGGGGGCAAAGGCCGTACCCGAGGCACAGGGCCGGATTACATCCCGGTGATGGTGGTTCAGGACCGGGCTGGTCACCATGCGGATTTTCAGTTGGAGAAAATGAATGCCGAGACGGTGATAGCTGTTTTGACACCCCTTGTCTCGTCAGATGCGGTGTTGTGTAGCGACGGCGCCGGGGTGTATGCCAGTTTCAGCAAAGCGCAGGGAGTGACCCATCAGGTCGTGCGCAATCGCCAAGGCGAGCGTGTGGTTGGCGCGTACCATATCCAGCATGTAAACGGATATCACCGTCGGTTGAAAGAGTGGATGGAGCGGTTCCATGGGGTAGCGACCCACTATCTGAGAAATTATCTGGGTTGGCGAAGGATGTTGGAGCGCTACGGGCGGGAAGTGAATGT